>CAMOEP010000208.1 GCA_946612185.1 uncultured Ruminococcus sp. | reverse complement strand
TAGCGCCGATCTCTGTGTACTTATTGGGGTGCTTGAGGAAGTCAACGATCTCCTGGAGTTCCTGCTTTTCTTCGTCAGCGCCGGCAACGTCAGCGAAAGTAGACTTACGGGCGCTTGCGGCACTTTTCAGGTTAGCTTTTCCAAAGGAGGTGTACTTTGTTCCGCCGCTGTTCTGCTTCATCATGAAGAAGATGATAGCGATGCCCAGCACGATAGTGAGCAGCACGGGGATAAGCGAGTACAGCCAGGTGTGGTCAGTTATTTTGATATAGTCCTGGCGCAGGGGTTCTTCGGGGTACTTTTCGTTGTACTCCTGGCGGTAATTCTGAGTATCCTCATAGAATATCTGAACATTGGGGACGCTGTAGGTATACAGTTTCTCATCGCCTCTGAGCCTGTATTTCAGGTCGCCTGAACCCAGGTCAAGTTCATAGTACGACACCTGGTAGTCATCGAAATACTTGATGACAGTGGTGTAGTCGGTTCTGTCAACGCTTCCTGACAGCTTAGTGCCGAGGAAGTATACGCAGAATCCAGCCAAAAGGAATATGCAGAAATAGGTGAAAAGTCCTTTGCTTCGTTTATTCAAATTATCCACTCCGATCCGTTCAACTTCTGTGAATGCAAACCCTCAGCAGCCTTGTAGAAGCCGCATCAGGAGCGACACGCTGGCTGATACCGATACCTTCCGCAAGGATAACACCTTCCTCGTCGTCGATGAAGTGGAGGGTACTTCTGATATCAGGCGGCACAGATGAGTTGATCAATTTTTTTACAGAAGACGAATGAGATCTTCCGCAGAGCTGTATCCTGTCACCGAAACGGCGGCTGTGGAGTACAGTTCTACCTTTTATTTTATCATAATCTAACAGGTAAAATGTTAATTTTTTGTTAACACTTTCCTCCGTAATGTAAATATCCTTGTCAATAACCTCACAAACCACGGAAATACCGGGGAAAATCGAGTTTTCACCAGTTTTCAGAGGGGCAGCAAGTTCGCTGTCCGGGTGGGGGAGTATCTGAGCAAGCCAGAGCGAGCCGGACTTGCCGATAAGAAACCAGTTTCCTGAAATATTCAGCTTTCCGCCTTCTGAAAGCACACGGTCAGCGTCCTCAAGGCGCTGGTGGGAGTAGGGGAGGCTATTTTCGGTGAGGAGTCTTGCGATACACCTTCGTCTGATGATCGGGTGGAGAACCCGGATATTTTCAAGGCACGCACCGTTTTTAGCGGTAATGTACGCAGAATTCACCTGCTGCTCGATGAACTGGTTCTCGCTCCGGAGGTTCTCAGCGGAACTGACGGCAGTCTGGACAGCAGAGCCGTTTATTTCGCTAAGAACCGGCATTATTTTATGCCGGATAATATTCCTTGTGCAGTCAAGTTCCAGGTTAGTGCTGTCGGTAACGAAGTCCTGACCTATGGAAGCGAGGAAATCCTCGATCTCCTGCCGTGAAACGGTGAGAAGCGGGCGGATAATATTCCCTCTGACCGGCGGTATACCGCAGATACCTTTCAGTCCCGTACCACGGGCGAGGTTGAGTATCATTGTTTCAAGGTTATCGTTAGCATTGTGAGCGGTCGCCAGTTTTTTTCCGGCGGACACTTCCGAGAACACGCTGTAGCGCATTTTTCTGGCAGCTTCCTCCAGCGAGAGGGAGTTCTCCCTGGAAAACTGCGGAACATCACACCTTTTCACAGTCAGCGGAACACCGAGTCTCTGGCAAAGTTCCTGGCAGAACTGCTGGTCACGGTCGCTTTCGCTGCCCCGGATACAGTGGTTCACATGGACAGCTTCCACGGAAAAACCGATGCTGCCGCTGATATCGAGCATACATAAAAGCAGGCAAACGCTGTCAGCGCCGCCGGAAAGTCCGCAAACCACGGTATCTCCGGGGGCGATCATATCGTTTTGCCTTATAAGTTCAATTATTTTATCAGTCATATCAGCCCTCAGGAACGGGGTTCTTATCAAGGTTTGAGAATCGTGTAAATTGACCGTCCCAGACCAGTTCGACAGTACCGGTCTCGCCGTGACGGTTTTTAGCGATTATACATTCTGAAATATTAGGGCGCTGACTTTCCTTATTGTAATAAGCTTCACGGTAGAGGAAAAGCACGATATCAGCGTCCTGCTCGATAGAACCTGATTCACGCAGGTCGGAGAGCATGGGGCGCTTGTCGGTACGGCTCTCCACCGCACGGGAAAGCTGTGACAGGAGAATTACCGGGACATTCAGTTCCTTCGCCATGACTTTAAGCTGACGGGTGATCTCCGAGATGATGACAACACGGTTGTCGGACTTGGAGGTTGAATCCATAAGCTGTAGGTAGTCGATGATAACAAGTCCCAGATTCTTCACACGGCGGAGCTTCGCCTTCATCTGCTGAACGGTGATAGATGACGTATCATCAATATAAAGGGGCAGCGAACCCAGATAAGCCGCACTTGTAGCCAGACGTGACCACTCGTCGGTATTTATCCTGCCGTTTCGCAGGCTGCTGGACTCTACCAGTGCCTCAGTGGAGAGGATACGGGTAGCAAGCTGCTCCTTGCTCATTTCCAGGTTGAAGGTAACAACGTCCATATTGTTATGCCGTGCAACGTTTGTGGCGATATTCATAGCGAACGAGGTCTTACCCATACCGGGACGTGCCGCAATTATGATAAGGTCGGACTTATTAAGACCGGAGGTGATGCTGTCCAGCAGGGAGAAACCGGTTCTTGCGCCGATGTACAGTTCCTTATCCTCGCCGGTGATGCGTCCCAGGCGGTCGTAAGCTTCAAATATAGCGTCTTTCAGGGGAACGAGACTCTGCACGCTGCGTCCCTGGCGGATATCGTATATCTTCTGCTCGGCTGAGTCCATAAGCATTGAAGCGTCGTTCTCGCCGGACTGTATCATTTCCAGTATATCCCTTGCCACATAGCTGAGTGAGCGCAGGTAGTACCTGTCCGCAACTATCTTGCAATAGCTGTCCACATTCAGCGTAGACGGCAGCATATCAGCGATAGAAGCCAGGTATTTCCTTGCGTCAGCCGCCGATTCAAAGATATGGAGCTTTTCTATCTCATCGAGGATAGTGATGATGTCGATAGGCTGACCGGCGGTGAACATACGCTGTATAACAGAGTATATCTCCTTATGCTGCTGGCTGAAGAAGTAGTCCGGGCGGACTTTTTCGATGACCTGCGGCAGAACGGAGGGGTCAGAGATAACAGCACCGAGGACGCATTGCTCCGCCTCGATGCTGTGTGGCAATTCATTGCCCTGGATTGCAGTTATCTCGTCCATCAGCCCTCAACTACCTCGATGTCGATGCTCTCAGAGATGCCGGTATAGAACTTGATAACAGCCTTGTAAGAGCCGAAAGCCTTGATCTCGGTATTGAGAGTGATCTTCTTCTTGTCGATAGCGATGCCGAACTGTTCCTTGATAGCGTCAGCCACATTAGAAGCTGTAACAGAGCCGAAAAGACGGTCGTTAGAGCCAGCCTTAGCCTTTACTGTGACTTTCTTGTCCTTGATCTTTGCAGCAGCCTCAGAAGCAGCCTGCTTTTCAACGTCGATCTTGTGCTGAGCGGAAGCCTTCTGACCCTCCAGCTTAGTCAGGTTAGTGGGAGTAGCCTCAACAGCCAGACCCTTGGGGATCAGCATATTTCTTGCGTAGCCGTCAGCCACGTTCTTGATCTCGCCTTTTTTTCCTGTTCCTTTAACGTCCTGTAAAAAAATAACTTTCATGATGATTTATCCTTTCTTGATTTATTGCTGCGGTGCAGTCTGTTTGTCAAGGACTTCGATGAGTGCAGCCTGAGCCTCCTCGACTGTGCAGCCTTCTATTTGAGTAGCAGCCATAGTCTGATGACCGCCGCCGCCCAGTTCCTCCATGATGACCTGTACATTAAGAGCGCCCAGTGATCTTGCGGAGATATTAACGGTATTGCCTGTGCGGTAGATCACGAAAGAAGCGTCCACACCGGAAATACCGAGGAGTTCGTCCGCAGCCTGAGGAGCGACGAGCCTTATGTCGTCGGAGACTATCTCAGAGCAGGCGAGAGCGCAGTTTCCGTGGATATGTGCGGAAGCGACGATCTGCGCCCTGCGTCTGTAGGAGTCGATAGAGTTTGAGAAAAGGAGCTTGACCGCAACTGTGTCAGCGCCCATTTTTTTCAGGTAAGCAGCCGCTTCAAAGGTGCGTATACCGGTTCTCATGACGAAATTCTTGGTATCGAGCATGATACCTGCGAGGAGTGCCTCAGCGTGACAGCTTGCGATACGCTCATCGCCGCTGATGTTGAAGTACTGGATAATTTCCGTTACCATTTCAGAGGCGGAGGAAGCGTAAGGCTCGTGGTGGAATATCACCGCATTGTCGATGAAGTTGACAGTTTTCCTGTGGTGGTCGATGACCACAACGGACTTAGCCTTTTCGTAAAGCTCACGGCTTTCGATATAGTCCTTGTTATGAGTATCTACAATTATAAGCAGATCATTTTCAGTAATTTGAGAAACAGCTTCGGAGGGGGAGATGAAAAGCCCCTTATCGCCGGTCTGTTCCTCCACGATGTCGATAAGATGAGTAGCCAGATTTTTATTCCGGTCAACTACTATGTATGCGTAGCGTCCCAGAAGGCTGATAGCGCCAGCCATACCGCAGGCAGCGCCCACGGAGTCAAGGTCACCGAATCTGTGACCCATGATATAGACATTGCCGGAGCTGCTGATAAGGTCTTGCAGAGCGTTGGCGATGACACGGGTCTTGGCACGGGACATTTTCTCCACGCCCTTTGAAACGCCGCCGAAGAAGCGG
>CAMOEP010000207.1 GCA_946612185.1 uncultured Ruminococcus sp. | reverse complement strand
GCCGAAAAATCTGACTGCGTATCTGCGCCGCAATCTCTGTGCGGTGTTGCCTTATGTAATTATTATATCACATTATATCATAAAATGCAAGTGGCGGAAGAACAAATTATTTAACCGTCCTTTAATGCACAATGCCTAATATATAATGCGTAGTTCGTAATGCGTAATGCGTAATAAAAAGTGTTTGCTTACGCTCACGAATTTTAAATATGCCAGTTCCTGGAAGTTTTCCATAAAACCTTTAAAATCATCGCCGTAAGGCGATACCACAATTACGCATTACAAGTTGTTACTAAAGCCATTTCCTACTATTCTGATAGGCTTGCAAGAAAATTTTTTTGAAAATCTTCTCAAAACCTATTGACAAATGCGATTTTATCTGCTATAATACAAACATACCAAACAGATAGGAAATGTAGAAAAAGCGTTTCCCTCTGTTAACATTTTACTATAAAGGAGCAGTTTATTATGGCTATTTACAAGAAAATCACTGATCTCATCGGCGGCACTCCCCTGCTGGCTCTCGAAAATATCAAGGCTGCTAACGGTCTTGAAGCTGATATCCTCGCTAAGCTGGAATACTTCAATCCCGCCGGAAGCGTTAAGGACAGAATCGCTAAGGCTATGGTTGACGACGCTGAGGCTAAGGGTCTGTTAAAGCCCGGCAGCGTTATCATCGAGCCTACAAGCGGTAATACTGGTATCGGTCTGGCTTCCGTAGCTGCTTCAAGAGGCTACAGACTTATCATCACCATGCCTGAGACCATGAGCATCGAGCGCAGAAATCTTATGAAGGCTTATGGCGCTGAACTGGTTCTCACAGAAGGCTCTAAGGGCATGAAGGGTGCTATCGCTAAGGCTGAGGAACTGGCTAAGGAGATCCCCGGCAGCTTTATCCCCTCTCAGTTCACTAACCCCGCTAACCCTGCTATCCACCAGAAAACTACTGGCGTTGAGATCTGGGACGATACTGAGGGTAAGGTAGATATCTTCGTTGCCGGTATCGGTACTGGCGGTACTATCAGCGGTACTGGTGCTTACCTCAAGTCCAAGAACCCCAACGTTAAGGTAGTCGCTGTTGAGCCTGCAAGTTCACCTGTTCTCTCCGAAGGCAAGGCTGGCCCTCACAAGATCCAGGGTATCGGCGCTGGTTTCGTTCCTGAGACACTGGATACTGCTATCTATGACGAGATAATCACTGTCGAGAACGAGGCTGCTTTCGAGACCGGCAGAACTATCGCAAGAACTGAGGGCGTACTGGTGGGTATCTCCTCCGGTGCTGCACTGTGGGCTGCTATCGAACTGGCTAAGCGTCCTGAGAATAAGGGCAAGACTATCGTTGCACTCCTCCCTGATACTGGTGAGCGCTACCTTTCAACACCTATGTTCTCATAAGTTAAGAATACTACAAATTCTCCTATAAAGATAGAAAAGGCTGAGGTCATAACGATCTCAGCCTTTTTCTGTATATTCAGATACAATAGTCGTTCACGCTGCCGTCGGTGCGATCAACGATGTCCTGGAGGGTGATGTTGTCGAGGTAATCCGTTACAGCTTTGTAAAGCCCTTCCCAGATGAAAAGTGTACAGCAGCTTTCACTTCTTGGGCAGTCGTTCGGCTCGTACTCCAGACAGGAAACCGGTGCAAGGCTGCCCTCAGTTGCTCTGAGTACATCGCCTACGGTAAGTTCACTTGCATTCTTCGCAAGAGCATATCCGCCTCTGTTGCCACGGTTAGTGCGAAGAATACCGCTCTTATTCAGCATGGGAACTATCTGCTCCAGGTACTTCTTGGAAATATCCTGTCTCTCTGCAATGTCTTTCAGGGAAATGAATCCCTCATCGCTGTGTATAGCCAGATCCACCAACATTCTGAGCGCATACCTTCCCTTTGTTGAAATTTTCATTCACGTTCTCCTTTCAACATTATGATGCTACTATTATAACATAGGTTTAATATGATTTCAAGTATTTTTCGCAATTTTCTCCGATTAAAATAGTAGGATTATCTCAGTCAAATCTGAAAAACAGAAAAAAATTATTGAAAAACGATAATTTTCTATTGACAAATGATAAGTGACGTGCTATAATAATGTCACAGTTAAATCCAATGCATTACGAATTAAAAAAGGGGTGCTTTATTAAGTGTGGACTAAAACAAAATCATTATTTCTATCAAGGATACTGGTGTACGTCAGTGCCGCTATCGGATTCATCGCCACTTTCTTTGTGCCGTCTATAGCTGACTGGTATGACGAGATAACTGTCGGAAGCGGTCTTATCGGCGGAAGTGTCAGAATACCTACCATTGTGGGGCTGTATGTATGCGAAGTGCTGGCTTTCGCTATTCTATGGTCACTGAACAAGCTTCTTGCCAATATCGACCGCAGCGAAGTTTTCATACCGGAGAATACTGTATGTCTGCGCCGTATATCATGGGGATTTATGTTCGTCGGCTTCACATTCATAGTAATAGGTCTGTGGCGTTCTGTATTCTTCATTCCGGCTACGGCTGCGGTAATGTTCGGACTGGTCATGCGTGTGCTGAAAAACGTCTTTGAAAAGGCTGTTGAGATAAAGTCCGAGAACGACTTTACTATATAGGGGGGTGATGTATATATGCCTATCATCGTAAACCTCGATGTTATGATGGCGAAACGCAAGATGTCCTCCCAGGAACTTGCCCAGCGTATCGACATCACCACCGCTAACCTTTCCATTCTCAAAACCGGCAAAGCTAAAGCTATACGGTTCTCAACCCTCGAAAAGATATGCCAGGTGCTTGAGTGTCAGCCCGGTGATATCCTCGAATACCAAAAGGAGTAGCCTATGATAATACTACTACTTGCTATTGTTCTATTTCTGCCGGGCTTTTTCTTCTTTCATAACCTTAAAGCATTACGCTATGAGGTCGCTGTATCGGAGAAGATAAAGTACATCATTCTCCTTTTAGTAGGAGGTGCAGATATAGCTGTTGTTATACAATTAGTCACCATAAATACATCATCACAGACCGGATTATTCCTCGGTTCTATAGTTATGGCGGCATCTTTCTATATTCTTTTTTCACATCAGATCTCAAAGGAGGCATTTAATATGAATAACAGTGAATCTATTTACTATAATGAAAGTATACCTGAACAGTCGTCTGATACTTTATCTGAAAAGACCGTTCTGGAGTACAGCAAATGCGATATTCTCCTGTCTGTCACCTGCGCACTTGCTTCATTCGGCTTCATTCGCTTTATATTATGGAATACAATGGGTTTTATCTCGACCGCTCTTTACCTGCTCATTATAACAGCGGTACTTCTTTATCTCAAGCACAGAGGTCATAAGTTCTCAAAGCTGAATATCGCTGCTTTTGCTGTCCTTTACCTGTTCAGTTTCGTGTTCTCCATAACAGCAAACGAGCTTATCAAGACCCTTGATGCAGTATTCCTCTTTATTGGCGGCTCTTACCTTGTTTTCTCTGTCGCCAACGACAAACATGATATCGAACGTTTTCTGCCATTCGCAGCAGCAAAAGCAGTTTTCAGCATACCTTTTACAACTTTCAGTTCACAGATCGTTATATCAAAAGATGCTGCAAGCAGATCAAAGTCAGGCAATAACATAAAGCTTATGATTATTGGACTCCTTGTGACTGTTCCCCTCACATGGGGAGTTGGTGCGCTGCTTATGTCAGCCGACCAGGGATTTGAGAATATGTTCAGCGGCTTTAGTATATGGATAAAACACCTTGATATCGGCGTATTTATCTTCCAGTTATGCCTTGCGCTCCCCTGCTCCATGTACCTTTTCAACCTTCTCTACAATTCATCTCACCGTAACGATGTAGTTCGCCTTGACCAGCAGAAATGCACCTATAAAGTCCTTTCAATGAGACATATCCCTAATATTTTACTCTATACAGCTATTACTCCCATATGCATACTATATATTCTTTTCTTCATCGCTCAGGCAAACTACTTTCTCTCTGCCTTCTCCGGCAGTCTCCCTGACGGCTACAGCTACTCAGAGTACGCAAGACGTGGATTCTTCGAGCTTTTCTGGGTTTCTATGATAAACCTGACCGTTATCATCGTTATGAGCCTGCTTGCTAAAAAGGGCGGCGAGAAAAAGCCTGCTGCTATGAAGGCTTACACCACTACCCTCAGCCTGTTCACAATTATCCTCATCGCAACCGCCCTGAGCAAGATGATGATGTACATAAATGAGTACGGTCTTACTCAGCTCAGAGTATATACAAGCTGGTTCATGGTACTTCTGGCAATGGTGTTCGTTATGATAATCATAAAGCAGTTCCGTTTCAGTTTTCATATTGCAAGGTGGCTGACAGCGGTATTCACAGTAATGTTCGCACTTCTCTGTTTCAGCCGTCCTGACGCTCTTATCGCTGACTACAACATCTCCATGTACAACTCCGGCAAACTTGAAGAACTTGATACTATCTCACTTCTTGAAATGTCAGATGATGCGGTTCTGGAAGTTGTGAAAATGGGAGCATTTGACCCTGCACAGCTTAAAAAGGAAAAGGAGGAAGAATACGATAAATCATTCTACAACAAGCTGAATATTTCCTCTGCCGCACTTGCTGACATACTTGATAGCACACCCGCACCGCCTTCAATGTATATTAATAGTGACAAATAAAAAAGACCGTCTGGTATAGTACAAATGTACAGCCAGACGGTTTCTTTTTTAGTATGAACTGCGGCGGTAAACTTCCGCTAAAGAAAGAGTTCAGCGCAATTACGCATTACGCATTATTAGAACCTGTCCACATAGGGTGAATGTACGGATTTTCAGGCATAATTTTGTC
>CAMOEP010000206.1 GCA_946612185.1 uncultured Ruminococcus sp. | reverse complement strand
ACGAAATGTTCATCTGCGGAACTCATGACAATATCCTCTTTATCTCCAATAAGGGTATAATGTACAAGCTCAAGTGCTATGAAGTACCCGACGGCTCAAAGGCTTCCCGTGGATTCAACCTCATAAACCTGCTCCCTCTCAGCGACGGCGAGAAGATAGCAGCTATGATAAAGACCACCGATTTCAGCGAGGACAGGTACATAACTATCGTTACCAAGAAGGGCAAGATAAAACGCTCGAACCTGTCGCTTTACAAGAACGTGCGCAAGAACGGTCTTATCGCTGTAGGTCTTGACGATGGCGACGAGATAGCAGGTGTACGCATGACTGACGGAAACGAACAGCTTGTTATCGCTACACGCAATGGTATGGCTATACGCATCGAGGAGGGCAAGGGCAGGTCTATGTCACGTTCCGCCCACGGTGTTAAGGCAATAAGACTGCGTGAGGGCGACTACGTTGTAGGCATGGCAAGAGTACGTCCCGGCGCAGCGCTCCTTACAGTAACCGAAAACGGCTACGGCAAGCGCACTGATATGGAAAGCTACCGTATCCAGAACCGTGGCGGTTATGGTCTTACCAACTACAAGGTGGACGATATCCGTGGTCATGTCTGCGGCATCAAGGTAGTTGACGAGACTGATGATATTATCCTGGTATCAAGCGACGGCATCATTATCAGGATACTTGCCAGCGATGTGCGCATCATGGGAAGAATTGCCAAGGGCGTGCGTGTAATGCGTGTTACTGACGGCGCTCAGGTAGTTGCGTTCACAAGAGCAGAGCATGACGAGACTGCACAGACCGAGAAGGTGGAACAGCTTACCGAGGAGCAGGCAAGACTTGCTGACGCTGAGGCTGCCGAGGAGGAAAAGAACGAGGTAGTCATCGAAGCTGAACCCGGCGAGGAGCAGGACGATGAGTAATGAAACAGGTGAAAACCGCCTGAAATACGGCGCTTCACCAGTTTCGGCACTGGTCATAACTATATTGAGCCTTTTCTGCCAATGGCTGAACTGGTTCGCATTCGAGAAGATAGACTACCCCTGGCAGATAACGCTGATAACTCCCCTGCTGCTGTGCGTGATGTACCATATGGTGCAGCTTGATGCCGGCAGCGAGGGCTGCTTCTCACGGCGGTTTTTCTACATATTCTCAGCGGTAGTTCCGCTTATCATCGGAATACTTCTCAGCGCTGCCATGTTCCTGGCAGACCCGACGATATTCGACCCGGATACGCCATTTCAGGGCAGTATCAGTGAGAGTATCGCATCATACAGCGGAAGGTTCATCGTGACCTCGCTGTATCTGGTGGTATTCGGAATTATCGACAAATTTTTACTCAGGTTAATGGAAAAGGAGTGAACAGGAATGAACAAGCTGATACTCGCAGCAATACCTGCGGCAGCATTTACAGGATATGCGGTATATGAGAACGCCGCATCACTTTCGCTGCGCTACGAAAGCCTTGGCAGCGGAATAAGGATAGCACATATCTCGGACATTCACAGGCGGCGCTTCGGCAGGAATAACCGCCGTATAACATCACTTGTCGCCTCAGAAAAGCCCGACCTTATCTTCATTACCGGCGACCTTATCTCAAGGCGGCAGACAAGGCTGAATACCGTGGAGAAAATGCTGCGGGAGCTTGTAAAAACAGCACCTGTTTACATCATTTTCGGCAATCATGAGCAGGGTCTTACCGAGGAATTCATCAATGCAGAAGTCCAGGAAAGACTTACCGAGATAATAAAGCTTTCCGGCGCAAAGCTTCTGAGAAACAGCCGTGACTTTATCATTATCGGGGAAAGACGGCTGAATATCATCGGCTATGAGCCGGACTACAGTGTATATAAGAGCGACGGCTGCTATACCGACCTTACACCTGTTACGAAGGAGGATATAGTTGAAGTTCTGGGCGAATGTCCCCAGGGGGAGACATTGCTGCTGGCGCACAATCCCCTTTTCGGCAAGGCATACGCTGAGTGGGGCGCTGACTATACTTTCAGCGGTCACGTTCACGGCGGTATCGTGCGTATTTTCGGCAAGGGGATACTGTCTCCGGAGAGGAAATTCCTGCCGAAGTACACCAAAGGCGTATACGATTTCGGCGGCAAGAAGCTGCTTGTCAGCGCAGGTCTTGGCAAGCTGAGGCTGTTCAATCCTCCGGAGATAGTTATCTACGATATCTGATATACTGAGTGTATATCGCCACTGGCACGTTTTGACAATTCGCCGTTGGCACGTCAGGACAAGTGAAACAGATGTTCAGAAGATTATTCTGCACATCACCCGAATATCTGCCATGCTGCAAAGACTATGAGCAGCACTCCCCCTATCCAGGAAAGGTCTGCGGGGAGTGCGCTTATTCGTCTGCCGGCTAAGTTACCCAGAGCGATCGCAGAAAGTCCGGCTGCAAATGCGAAAAGCCCTGCACGCCAGGGTACAAGTCCGAGAGCGCCGCAGCTAAGTCCAGCCGCAGCGCAGTCGAAGGAACTTGCGGCAGCGAGGGCGGCGGCTTCCGGGGCTGAGAGTACTTTCGAGTGGTCAGTGTCGGCGGCGGTGTCGTCAAGGTAGAGTTTCAGGATAAGTCCCTGGCTGCCCATTTTCAGCGACAGGTCACCTTTTTCTGAGAGAGTGCGGACAACAGTCCGGACGGCGCTGCGGAAAATGGCGGAAATGCCGGTTATACTGATAAGGATAAAGGCAGCGGCGGAGCATATCTCCGGCGAAATGATACCGCTTATCAGAGCGGAAAGGCTGAGGGTAATAAAGAGAACGCCTGCTCCCACAAGGGATATGACAGCCGCAGAAAGCGGTGGTATACGGATACCGCTTCCGCAGTAGGCTGCTGATGCGAGGAAGATGTCGGCGCTTATTATCACCGCAAGTATCAACTCGTCTGCCAATTCATCACCTCCCGGCTTTAGTTTATGCGCAGGAGGAAACTTTTGTTAATGCGTAATTCGTAATGCGTAATGCGTAATTATGGTATCGCCTTGCTGCGAGGCGATGTGATTTAAGGCAACACATTAAATTACGCATTACGAATTACGCATTATGAATTAAATTAGTCTTGACATATTATTTTTTTATGGTATAATTAGTTTATGTATATGGAGGTGAAACGTGAAAGCAGGTGTTTCAACAGCTTGTCTTTACCCGCAGCCCCTTGAGGAATGTCTTTACCAATTGGCTGTAAACGGCGTTTCTACCGTGGAGCTGTTCGTGAATACTACTTCAGAACTGAAAAAAAGCTTTGCCCACGGAATCGCTGATATCCTCAGACGTTTCGACGTGGATTGCGCTTCGCTCCACCCTTTTACCAGCGAAATGGAAACTCTGGCGCTGTTCTCCGACTATGAACGGAGATTCCGGGATTCCCTTGAGTTCCACAAGCACTACTTCAACTTCATGAACATGGTGGGCGCTGAGATATTCGTGCTTCACGGCGCTAAAGCAGGCGTTACAAAAGAACGCTACTGCGAGAGATTTTCAAAGCTTTACCGCCTGGGCAAAGAGTTCGGCATTACTGTGGCTGTGGAGAACGTTTCCCGGTGTCTGAGCGCTTCTTCGGCGTTTATAAGCGATATATCCCGTATGCTGGGCGACGAGTTCGCCTTCGTGCTGGATACGAAACAGGCGATACGCTCCGGTGAATCGCCATTCTCCTTCGTCAACGCCGCCGGCAGCAAGCTTTGCCATATACATATCAGCGATTCAGGTCAGTTCGGTGACTGTCTGCCTATTGGCAAGGGAAGCTTCCGCTTCGAGGACTTCTTCAAGCGTGTGAACGACTTCTCACCGGACTGCAATGTTATACTTGAACTTTACCGCAATAATTTCGACAATATCTCAGAATTGATAAGAAGCTACAATATACTGACTTCCATGACTTCCAGATACAGAACGGAGGGTACAAAATGAAATGCCCTTACTGCGGATTCTTTGAGAACAAGGTCATCGACTCACGTCCAAAGGACGACAGAATAAAACGGCGCAGAGAATGCATCAAGTGCGGTACACGGTTCACGACCGTTGAAATGATCGAGAAACCCCTGCTTATGGTGGAAAAACGCAGCGGTATGTATGAGAATTTCGACAGGAACAAGCTGATAACCGGTATCTTTAATGCTATAAAGAAAAGACCTGTCACAAGGGATCAGGTCAATGACATAGCTGACTATGTTGAAAACTATTACGCAAATGAACTCAAATCGGTTGCAAAGTCCAAGGAGATAGGCGAACTGGTGCTGGAAAGACTGCGTGGCATCGACGCTATTGCATATATCAGGTTTGCATCAGTCTACGAGGACTTTACAGATATAGCAAGTTTCGTTGCGGTCATCAGCGAACTTGAACACAAAAGCACGGTGTCAGCCGGTGCGGAAAAATTGGAGGTAAATGAAAATGAATGAATTCCTGGAGCAATTCAATGACAAGACAGCCGAAGATTCCTTCGGTGAGTACGATGCTGCAACATACAGAGTACAGGGAATGCTTCCCTATCTGCTGCCGTTTCTGTTCTTCCTGCCCATCGTAACAAACAAAGATGCAGCGTTCTGCCGCTTCCACGCAAATCAGCAGCTTGCATTCTTCATACTCTGCATAGCTGTTACTATCATCTCAAGAATACTTGGAATAATCCCCGTGCTTGGCGGTATTCTTGGCGGTATTCTTGGAATCGCTGAATTTGCGCTTGCAATAGTGCTTATGATAGGCGCTTACAACGGCAAGGCATACAGGATCCCGATCCTGGGCAATATGATAAACGTGTTTTAAGGCAACACCGCACAGAGATTGTGGTGCAGATGCGTAGTCAGATTTTTCG
>CAMOEP010000205.1 GCA_946612185.1 uncultured Ruminococcus sp. | reverse complement strand
AGACCTGCGATATCGGTCATGAGGATAAGGTTCTCAGCGCCCAGTTCTGCGGCAATTCTTGCAGCAGCAGTATCCGCATTGATGTTATATGTATTGCCCTCGCTGTCTGTTGCAACAGTAGCGATAACAGGCACATTTCCGTTAGCGATAGCGTCCAGGATAGGCTTTGTGTTGACCTTTGTTATCTCGCCTACGAAGCCCAGGTCCTGACCGTCCTCAGAGACTTTCTTCTCTGCCATGAGCATCTCGCCGTCGATACCGCAAAGACCGACAGCACTGCCCTTATGCTGAGCAAGAAGCTGGACAAGTTCCTTGTTTACCTTGCCTGCCAGTACCATTTTTACCACGTCGATAGTCTGCTCGTCAGTATAGCGCAGACCGCCGATGAACTTGCTCTCTATGTTCAGCTTCTTGAGCATTGCATTTATCTCAGGGCCGCCGCCGTGAACCAGTACCACCTTGATACCGACCAGTGAAAGCAGGACGATATCGTTCATAACAGCGTCCTTCAGCTCGTCGTTAGTCATAGCGTTTCCGCCGTATTTTACAACTACTATCTTGTTGTTGTACTTCTGGATATAAGGCAGAGCGTCAATGAGTATCTGCGATTTATCGCTGTTTGAGATCATATTTTCCATTTGATTAATTACTCCTTTATCTGCCGCTGACGGCATTTTCAAGTATCCGCATCACCTTTTTCGTGCGGGATACGTTTATGTATACGGTAAATCCGCTTTTGCCGGTTATTTTAACAGGCTCGCCGCTTACGTCCCTGGAGAGTTCCGGAAGCTTTATAGGTGAAAGTTCAGGCAGTTCAAGTCCCTGCATTTTCGGGTCATTACTCAGCTCGGCGAAAGACTCCCTGATGCTCTTGTCATTTTCACGGATATCGTCTATCAACGTCCGGAAACGTGAACCGTGACCGATGCTTTCAATATCCTCAAAGGGGATATCGCAGTAATTCCTTCCCTGCTTTACTGCCACACGACGGTCGGTGATGCAGTAGCGCTCATTTTTGCGGAAAAGCGCAAGCCACAGGAGAAAATGTCCTCCCAGTATCAGCACCGACAGAATTTCCAGAACACGCATTTCCTCCTCGTGGGTCATAAATGCCTTGTAGGTGATAGACTTGTAAAGCACCAGCACGATCATGACCGGAAGCAGCACCGGCACATTTCCCATTCCGAAGAATACCGCCTCTCTGCCGCACCAGAGGATACGTTCCTCCGGGCTGATGAAGCGTTTCCATATTGTGAACCGGTCGAACATGGCTTATGAACGATAGTCACCGTTTATCTTAACGTAATCGTAAGTGAGGTCACAGCCCCATGTAACAGCAGATGCGCTGCCGAAGCCCAGGTCGATGATGACCTCGATGACCTCCTCGGAGAGTATCTTCTTAGCCTCGTCCTCATCAAACTCAACAAGGCAGCCCTTGCGTCCTACAGCTATCTTGCCAGCCTTTGAAGCGATGTCGATATCGACATTTGCCATATCAAAGTCAGCCTCAGCGTAGCCGATAGCGCAGTAGATACGTCCTGCATTAGCGTCCTCACCGAAGATCATGGTCTTGAACAGTGAAGAAGTGATAACGCTCTTGCCGACTATCTCAGCAGTCTTTTCTGTATCAGCACCGGAAACGCTGCACTCGATGAGCTTAGTAGCGCCCTCGCCATCCCTTGCCATCATTCTTGCGAGGTTAAGCATAACGCTGTAAAGCGCATTCTCAAAAGCCTCGAAGTCGCCGTCCTCGGAAGAAATGGTCTTGTTCTCAGCCATGCCGGAAGCCATAACGCATACCATATCATTTGTGGAGGTATCGCCGTCAACACTTACACGGTTGAGGGTTATCTTTACCACGTCGCTGAGGGCTCTCTGGAGAAGTTCAGGGGTGATATCAGCGTCAGTAGTGATGAAAGTGAGGGTAGTAGCCATATTGGGGTGTATCATACCGCTGCCCTTGAGCATACCGCCGAGAGTGCAGGTCTTGCCGCCGAGGGTGAACTTTACAGCCACTTCCTTGGGCATAGTATCAGTAGTCATTATAGCCTCAACAGCTCTGGGATTGCCGTCGTAGGTAAGGCCCTCAACAAGGGGCTTAACGCCATTTGCAATAGGCTCGATAGGGAGAACCTGACCGATAACGCCGGTAGAAGCTACGATAACGTCCTCCGGAGCGATACCGAGAGCGTCAGCAGCCAGCTTGCACATAGCCTCAGCCTTTTGAACACCGTCGGGGTTGCAGGTATTGGCGTTAACGGAGTTTACGATAACGGCTCTTGCCTTGCCGTTTTTGATATGCTCCTTAGTTACCAGGATAGGAGCGCCCTTTACCTTGTTAGTGGTATAAACAGCCGCAGCGCTGCACTCCTTGTCAGCAACGATCATAGCCAGGTCATTTTTCTTGGAGGTAACGGAAGCGCCAGCGTGTTTCAGTCCGCACTGTACGCCGTTTGCACGAAATCCCCTGGCAGCGCATACACCGCCGGGAACGAATTCAACATTATCAACCTTTTTAAGTTCCATAATACTTAAACCTTCCTTTTATAGCAATTCGCAATTCACATGAATACGGCAATTATATAATGCGTAATTCGTAATGCGTAATGCGTAATTGTGGTATCGCCTTGCGGCGATGAATTGAAATCAGCAACCAGAAATCAACAAAGATATTTTTAAGCGAACACCATTAATTACGCATTACGAATTACGCATTACGCATTTATCAGGCTTCACTTATTTTAATTTAAACTCATATTTAAGTGTTCCGGTATCGTATTCTGGGGTAAGCTGGACACGCTCATTGCCGAATGTGCCATATCCGCACTCTACCATAAGCACGGAAGCATCGTCGCTGTATGTACATACCAGCTTGCCCTCCTCAAGCGACTTGACAGAGTAGTAAGTCTCGTCTATCTCACCAAGCTTCTTGGCGAAGATACCGGTTATCTTATACACATTGATATGCGTAAGGTCTTTGGAAGAAGCCTTATCGTGGGAAGTAACCTCAGTAAGCAGCGCATCTGTGTCAGCGTCGATGACAGTATTCTCGCTGACGGAAGTCTCCTTCAGGTCACTTACCAGTCCGCTTATGAAAGGGAACGCCGTAAGCACCATGAGTATAACTGCCACTACAAACGGCGCTTTCTTCACTGTTCCGTCCTTGCGGCGCATACCGCTGTAGGTAAGCACAACTGCGCACATTATCAGGACTGATGCCCATGTGAAGCTTTCGCTGCTGATGAGTTTTCCGGCTAAAAGCATGGAGATGCCCATAAACTTGCCGAGAAGTCCGGCTATGAATAAAAGCAGCATGACCAGCATTACCAGAAAGAAAGGTATCTCTTTCAGAAAGGTATAGTCCGGCTTTTTCTTCTCACCCATAATATCACCTCATTAAACAAGTCCGGTAGTCTCGTCAATTCCCATCATTATGTTAAGGCACTGTACAGCCGCACCGCTTGCGCCCTTTCCAAGATTATCCAGGCGTGCGCAGAGGAGTATCTGCTCATCGCTTCCGAAAACAAATATCTGCATCTTGTTGATGCCGCTGAGTGTATTTGAAGCCAGGAAGAACGCCTTCTGCTCGTCAGCACTCATAAGAGGCATTACCTCTACCATATTTGCGCCTGCATAGTGGTCAGCGTACATCTTGTGTACCTCAGCCGCAGTAACGCTCCTGGGAAGGGTTCTTGTCTGTATCGGCACGCTTACTACCATACCGCTGAAGTAGTCGCAAACCATAGGATTGAACATTGGGCGGAACTTCAGACCGGAAACAGCCTGCATCTCAGGGAGGTGCTTATGCTGCTGTGAGAGTGCGTACTGGCGGGGGCTGTTAAACTCATAAGGCTTGTCCTCGCTCTCATAAACGGCGATAGCCTTCTTGCCTGCTCCGCTGTATCCGGAAGTAGCGTAGGCAAATACCGGGTAGTCATCGGGGATAATGCCGTGGCTTACCAGCGGGTATACAATAGCATTGAATCCGCTTGCATAGCAGCCGGGAACGGCAACACGGTTCGACTTCTCTATCTTAGCACGGTGCTGAGCGGAAAGCTCCGGGAAACCGTAAGCCCAGTCCGGGTTAGTGCGGTGGGCGGTGGAAGCGTCGATGATGCGAACATGGTCGTTATCCACGAAGGAAACAGCCTCTCTTGAAGCGTCATCAGGCAGACAGAGGAAAACGTAGTCGGCGCTGTTGATAAGTCTTGCACGCTCTGCGGGGTCTTTGCGCTTGTCCTCGCTGATGCGGATAAGTTTGATATCATCTCTGCCCTGGAATCTCTCCAGTATTTTCAGTCCGGTAGTACCTTCCTGACCGTCTATATAAACCTTTACCTTTTCTGACATACCAAATTACCTCCTGGTTTTTAGTTAATGCGTAATTCGTAATTCGTAATGCGTAATTGCGCCAAGCCATTTCTGTATCGGCAGTTTACCGCCGCACATGACACCTGAAAAATCAGTCCCATGTTCATTTTCAAAATACATCGCCATAAGGCGATTAATTACGCATTACGAATTACGCATTATATTACGCATTATTTTCGCTTGTTGACCTTTCGTTCATACTTCTCACGCTTAGGGTCTTTGCGGTCGGATTCGTCCTTCTTCATGGAATGCCATACATTCACCACAAGTGTGACCACGGCTATAAATATGAGCCATATCTGGTGGACGTTATCGGTCACGGGTATCCAAAGACCCATGACCAGTTCGCCTGTCATCCATACTATACTCATAAATAAGCAAAGCCCTACTGTAAATATCATATCCTTTTTACTCATAAATTACCAAGTGAAGCAAGTCTCTGCTCAGCAAGAGCTATCTGTTTCTCAACATTCTCCGGTGCAGGGCCGCCCATTGACTTTCTCTCACGGA
>CAMOEP010000204.1 GCA_946612185.1 uncultured Ruminococcus sp. | reverse complement strand
GAATAGTAGCTTTCTATCTCCTCTGTCATGCGGTCGGAGGGGTCGGACTTGCTGAGATAATCGGCAGTTATTTTCATATTTCCGCCGAAAAAGTCATCGTCACACATATCGTAAAGCTCGTCGATAAGGTCGTTCAGGTCGTCGGTAACGTCGTCGATATCCTCCTCGTTCTCGTCAAGGCGTGCAGTGAGGCTGTTCATAAAGCTTTCGGGGAACATAGCTTCAAGCACAAGTTCGGAACGGGTGCTGCGTACACCTTTCAGGAGGAGTTCAACCGGGCGCTGGTAGCGAGTTCCGGAGAATATTCCCAGGCAAATCAGCAAGCCGATGACCAGAATTCCCGCTAAAAACGGCACGACCACCGATTTTCTCATGTACTTCTCACTGTCGATGCCAAGCATTTCGGGAGTTATCGGCTTACCCTCCGGTATATCCGTAGCGGCAGTTTTGGGCGGAACATAGGTCTTTGTCTGTCTTTCGGCAGCGGCTTCCGGGCAGAGACAGAGTTTTCCGTCCTCCAGCTTTGCGCCGCAGAATTTACAATAATGCATAGGTCACTCCATATCCTCCATTTGCAGGAAAATTCGCTGCATCTGGAAGTCAGTCTCAGCGATACGCTCGGCGCAGTCACGGAGTTCCTGGGATATTTCATCTGGTATCTTGGCGGAGGTCTTGTACTTTAGCTGATGCTCCAGACTTGCCCAGAAGTCCATAGCGATGGTGCGTATCTGTATCTCCACCGGGGCATACTCCTTCTTTGCCGCCAGGTACACCGGAACGTTGATGATAAGGTGGTAGCTGCGGTAGCCGCTGGGCTTGGGGTTCTGGATATAGTCCTTTTTCTTTATGAGGATAAAGTCGTCACGGCGGCTGAGCATATCCACGATAACGTATATATCGGTGATATAGTAGCAGGTTATGCGGATACCAGCCAGGTCAAGGAGGTTATTTCTTGCGGACTCATAGCTTATCGGCAGTCCCTTTTTGTTAAGTTTTCCCACGATAGATTCAGCAGATTTCAGTCGGCTTTCGATATTGTGGATAGGGTTGCGCTGAAACTTCACATTGAACTCGCTTGCCAGGATATTCAGGTAAGTTGTGACCACGTCGATAGCGGACTGGTACAGATGCTCAAGTTCCATGAATCGCATAATATTTTCAGCGAACTCCTCTTGCTTCTGCTGACCGGAGTTGACTATCTGCGGCAGGAGGTCAAGGTTATCAATGATAAATTCTGCATCACTCATGAGATTACTCCTTTTGGAATCAATATATTAACTTCTATTATACCACACATTTCAATTTAAAGCAAGGGTAACGAAGCAAATTTTCAGGACAACAGCATTTACTTTTTGGGAATTATTTAAGTCGCACGTTACTTTTTTTGTTTATTATTAGTCTCCATGACGTTCCCAAAGGGGACAACCCAAGTGGAAAAAGGGGGAGGAACAAATTAAACCCGACAAAAATCGGCATTTCCTCCCCCTTTTTCCCCTTAGTTTTTCCCCTTTGAAACCCCTTTCCTGAACCCTTTTTTCCCTCACCTTTGCCGATTTTTACCGGCACTGTCTTCCTAAAATCCATAGGTCGAAAATTTATGTCCCCTTATTTCCCGGCAGTCTCCTTGTCGTCCACATTTCTACGGCAGCCGGCAGCTTTCCTGTATGGCGGAAAATGTATCATGGAAAGTAAATGCTGTTGCCCTGAGCAAATTTTATGGCAACCGCAAGCTGCGTCAGCTTGACCACCGAGCTGAGCCAGCTCGACCGCCCCCACGTTGTCGCTCGTGAACTCGCTCACTTTGGAAGAAGCGGTACTTTTGCCGTCGCTCAACCATATTTTTACGGGTACAGAGTTCACCGGTAGATTTTCGGTGAACCTCATCTTAGTAATTCATCACCACAAGGCGATACAGTTTCTATTCACTCTTTCAGGAAAGTCCCAGGTCTTTTAGGGTAAGGGTAAATTCCGGCGAAAAATCGGCAGAAACAGCATATTCCGCCAGACTTTGCAGAAGCACTCTCGCCTCAGTCTTATCCAGTATCTCCATGAGCCTGCTTGTGCAGACCAGAAGCCGTCCGCCGCCCACGTTCGCCTCGAAGATCAGTCCAAGCTTATGGTTGCGCTCGAAATTGTCGATCATCTGGACTATCGGGCGGAATTCCTCCGGCGTGCGGTCAAGCACTGCACAGTCGGCGTTCGACACGATGCTGTGCCACTGGGGGGTGGTGTAGAACCGGCTCTCGAAGCCACGAAGCGCCGGGTGTTCGCTCTGGATAAGCAGTCCCAGCGTTCCCACCGGCACTTCCCTGCCCATTGATTCCGATATGCTCCGGAACATTGGGTAGCACCAGAAGTCCGTGCAGTACTCCCCACGGACGCTCTCCGGCAGGCTTTCCGGGATATATATTACCGGCTCGCCCTCCACAAGACGGCGCTCCGCCTCGCTCAGGGCGCCGGTTATCAGCACTTCCGGCAGTTTCCGCTCACTCCTGCTAAACGAGCGCAGGAGGTAGCTGTTTTCGCAGTCGGGAACGTTCCCGCATCTGAGGGTCAGTTCAAAAAAGCCCTCACCGGGAACAGTAAGCTGTATCTCGCCAACCACAGAATTCGGCTGTATTTCGCCGTTTACGTTGATTACTCCGGACTGCGCACCGGTACTCCATGCTATGCTCAGGCTCTCCGGCGCTTGGGGTCTGTCCCACACCAGCCGGACGGGAACGTTCACCACGTCGCCCTCGTCGAACACGAAGCGGTCAAGTTCCGCAAGTATCACAGCGTCCGAGCAGAATCCCAGCCACTTCCGGCGCAGACCGTGAGCGGCGGTCACCGATTTTTCCTGCATCAGCGAGTTCAGCATACCCACCAGCGCCGTTCCCTGACCGGTGAAGTCCTGGAGGTCGAGAAGCTGGAATCCGGCGATATACTGCGAACGCATTGCCGCTTCAAGTTCCAGCTTGTAGCACTGGAACGCAAGGATTCCCGATGCCTGGTGGAAGTCCTCCGCCTGGGAGGTCATGCCCTTTTCCGCAAGCCGCTCCCGGAAAACCTCAAGGTTTCTGGGCTTCAGTGCGCCGGTGTATTTGGGTATCTCGGCATAGTCCGGGTATGAGCAATATTGTCCTATTTCGTGGGTAACTATCGGCTTATCCGGTACAAAATTCTCCTCGCCGGAAGCTGCTTTGACCTTCTTGACACCAGTTCCGAACTGTATCTCGATCTCGCCCTTGGAACTTTCGCTCCCCTCAGAAGCGGCGCTGCGGATAATTTCATCGTAGTCAAGGGAGGTATTCGGCGCAGCGGTCTGGACGAATCCGAAGGGCTTGTCGCAGGCGGCGTATGAACCACGGATTAGCCGCTGATGACCCAGACGAACGCCGGAGAAGAAGTCGTCCTCCGGAATCAGACAGGGGTAGAACTGGAAGTTATTGCTGCCCTGGGTGTAAAGACGACGGGTGTCGATTTTCTTGTACTCCGCCAGTATCCGGCTCATTATTTCTTTGCTGCCCCAGAGTTCGTTGCCCAGACTCATCATAACAAACGACGGGTGATTGCCGAATTCACGCAGTATCCGCCGTCCCTCACCGATGAGGAATTCCTGCTCGGAAGCGTCGTAGCCCTCCTCGCCGGGAGCGTAGATAGTTCCCCAGAACGGAAGTTCCGGCTGCATGAAAATTCCCAGCAGGTCAGCCGCCGTGAACGCTGCCTCCGGCGGACAGCAGGTGTGGAAGCGGAGGTGGTTGAAGCCCCAGCTTTTCACGGTTGACAGGTATTCGTGCCACTCCTCCACGGTGGTCGGCGCAGCGCCGGTGAGCGGAAACAGCATACCGTCGTGCTTGCCACGCAGCTTGACGCTCTTGCCGTTTATGAGGAATTCCCTGCCGTTTTCGGTGAATGTCCGCAGACCGGTATTTATGAATATGCGGTCACTTTTCCCCGTAATACAGCCATATATCGTACAGATGACAGGTGAGTTGTGACTCCAATTCGGAAAGTTTTTTCCAAGTTTCAGAATTGCCGTATCATTTCCGGGACTTATGCAAAATGTCTGCTCGTCGATGACTGTACCGTCGCTGGCAGCGCCCCAGAGTTTCACCTCAGCCCGGTCAGTTCCCGCAAGCTGAACCTTCACCCGGAACGCCGAAAAGTCCTCCGCCGGATACGCCTGCATTGACTCGATGCGAACCGGGTCAGACACCCTCAGAGAAAGTTCACCGGTGATACCGTTCCAGTTCGACTGAGTGTCCGGTGAGGTCATGTGACCGCCTTTTGTAGGGTAATCGGTGTTGCTGACCATAATGCAGATCTGGTTCTCGCCGGGAGCAATATAGTCCGAAATATCATATCTGTGAGGGGTGCAAAGACTGCCGCAGCTTCCGGCGCACTTACCATTCACCCAGACTGTAGTCTGACGTGTGCGCTCCAGAAAAAGCTCCGTGACCTTGCCTGTGATCTCGTCACCGAGGGCAACAGTCCTGTAGTACCACGCCCAGCCCTCGAAGGCGTACTCGTCGGTCAAGTGCCAGACTTCGTACCTGGGGTTCGGCGTGCCTTTTTTGCTGAGAGAGGTAGTGGAAGGGAGGGTTATCTGGTCGTCGGGAGTGGTCTGGAAGAACTTTCCGTCCTGCCCAAGCTTCTCCTTATCCAGACGAAGCCCCCAGTTTCCTGAGAGGTCAATTTTTGTTAACATATTAAACTCCTTTAAGATAATTTACCGGCTATCTCCTTTATCGCTTCGGCTATTTTGCCCGATCCTGCCAGCTTTTCAGCCATTGCCTTCGCTCTTTCCAGCCCAGAGGGAAGTGACTGGTCAGAGACTATTGTGAATGTATTATTGTCTGCATCAAGCATGACCATGTACCCCTGCCCATCAGAGTAACGG
>CAMOEP010000203.1 GCA_946612185.1 uncultured Ruminococcus sp. | reverse complement strand
CAAGCAGATGTGCCGCAAAGCCGTCAGGCGGTCTTTGTGCGGTGTTGCCTATACATTCTTTATTACAGGACATACTATTTATAATATATTACGAAAGGAGAAGCTCATGGTTACTATTGAAAATCTGACTAAGTTCTACGGCAGCAACCGTGCCGTGAATAATATTAGCTTTACGATAAACGATAATGAGATTCTTGGATTTCTCGGCCCTAACGGTGCGGGAAAATCCACCACTATGAACATGATCGCCGGATACCTGCCTATGTCCGACGGCACTGTCACCATCTGCGGCACTGACATCACCAAAGATCCGGTGAAGGCTAAGCAGAATATCGGCTATCTGCCGGAGATACCGCCGGTCTACCCGGATATGCGTGTGAGAGAATACCTCTCATTCTGCGCAGGTCTGAAAAAAGTCCCATTCGGTCAGCGGAAAAAGGAGATCGAGCGTGTTATGGATCTTCTGAAGATAACCGACGTTCAGACCAAACTCATCAAGAACCTTTCAAAGGGCTATAAACAGCGTGTTGGTTTCGCTCAGGCACTCCTGGGCAACCCTAAGTTCCTTATCCTGGACGAGCCTACCGTAGGTCTTGACCCGAATCAGGTGGTTGAGGTGCGTAACATCATCGCTGACCTTAAAAAGGAACACTCCGTCATTTTCAGCTCACATATCCTCTCCGAGGTAAGCGCTGTATGCGACAGAGTTGTTATCATAAACAAGGGCAATATCAAGGCTATCGACACTATCGAGAACCTGGAGAAGAACCTGGGCGGAAATATGCTCCTGCATATCAAACTCAAGGGCGACCGCAGCAAGGCTTCCTCCGCTATTGAGCTTACCGACGGCGTTACCGAGATAACCAAGATAAACGACGAGGGCAACGGCTTCTTCGAGTACATAATCAAGACCTCCGGCGATACCGACCAGGTTCGCACAGAGATAATGGCGGCACTGATGCGCAACGGCGTTCAGATAAACGAGTTCTTCACCGAAAAACCCGACCTGGAAGCTGTATTCATGCAGCTTGTTAACTCAGCCTCCAATAAGTCAGGTATGCAGCAGCTTTATGAGGAAATAATGGCTGAAAATCCGGAAGTTCCTGCGGTTGATGATAATGCCGCTGACGATACTGCTACAGATTCAGACAAGGAGGGCGATGAGTAATGTTTTCTATCTATAAAAAGGAACTCCAGTCGCTGTTCTATACCCCGTTCGCCTACGCTATCGCAGCACTTTTCATGTTCCTGTTCACCAGCACTTTCAACAACAGCATCGGAAGTATGGATTCCAGCGTTTTCCGCTTCGCATTCTCCGATATCTTCTATAATGTTATATTCTACTTCATCTTCCTCATTCCTATCATGACTATGAGAACCTTCGCTGACGAGCGCAAGTTCGGCACAGAAGTCCTCCTCATGACATCGCCTGTAAGCGTGTTCAAGATAGTTATGGGCAAGTATCTGGCTAATATCACCGTGTTCCTCTTTATGATAACCGGTTCTCTGCTGTACCCTGTCGTTACCGCTATGAAGGGTGAAGTAGTTATTGGTCAGCTTCTTTGTGCTTACATCGGCTTCTTCTTCTGGGGCGCTATGTTCATCGCACTGGGTATGCTTGTCTCCTCATTCACTGAGAACTCTATCATCGCCGCTATTATCGGTGAGATAATCATGTTCGCTTTCCTTTTCCTGGACGACTTCTCACAGACCGACTTCATCGGTCAGTTCCCCACTCTCCAGAAAGTACTCTACTCATTCGCAGCCCAGCCCCGCTTCTCCTACTTCTCTCAGGGACTTATCAGGCTTTCCGATATCGTTTTCTTCATATCAGCTATCATCGTCTTTATCGCCTGGAACTACATCAATATCGAAAGACGACGCTGGAAAAGGGGGTAATCAGTCATGCAGAAAAAGAAACGCAGCTTCTCCGGCACTCTGGCGTTCATTATCGCCCTGCTGGTACTGGCTGTATTTGTACCGATCAATCTTATCGTTAACTATAACGACCAGTCCTACGACCTTACACCGTCCGGTAAATATACCCTCGACCCTGTAACAGTCAAACTGCTCGATGATGCTTCTGACAAGCATATCGACGTGTATTTCCTGGAGGATATGCTGAACCTCCGCTCTATCCCTAAGTATCTGCCTCTTTATCATACTCTTACTCAGCTTGAGGAGCGTGATAACGTTACACTTACCTGCTTCGACCCCAACGAGAACGTCGAACTCGCAAACGAACTCGACCCCAACGGAAACTTAGGTCTTAGCGTGGCTGACATTGTTATAAAGTGCGGCGATACAGTAAAACGTATCCCCTTCATCAGATGCTTCCCCACTGACGAGGAAGGTATCCTGGCTTACGCCGGTGAGGAACTTATCGCAGGCGCTCTGAGTATATGCACTGCCGGTCAGCTTCCGACAGTATACTTCATCACTGGTCTGAATGATACCGACCCGATGACTGAGTACTCCAAGTACATCGACGAGATAAAGTCCGACAGCTACGACGTTCAGCCCCTTGACGGCGAAACTCAGGATATCCCCGATAATGCCGCCATCGTTTACCTCTGCGCACCCAACAAGGACATTTCCGATAACCTCCGCAATAAACTGAGCGTATACATCGACAACGGCGGCGCTGTTTCTATGATACTCCCTCCCTGTGAGACTCCCGGACGCTTTACTAACCTGGAGTACCTCCTTGAAAAGTTCGAGCTTACTATGGACTACAATATCATCAGGGAGAAGAACTCTCAGTACCAGCTTCAGAACCTCGATTCCGAGCAAGATCCCCTGTTCTTCCGTGTCACTTACCCCGCTGCCGGCGAGGATAACACCGAAGACCTTACCACCGATATCAATACCCTGATATCCAACGGTACTTACGTTGCCGGTATCTCAAACGCAAGAAGCTTCTCCGAGATAAGCTCCGACACCGCTATGATCGAAAAGTATCCCGTTATCGAGAACCTCCCCAACGCTGACCCCTCCACTTCTATGGAATTCCAGTACACCGCTGAGAGTATCGGATTCGGCGGCGATTCTTCAACCGCTCAGGCTGCTGAGGAAAAGACTGACAACTTCCTTGCTATGGGTTACTACTCATTCAACAAGCAGACCGGTTCAAAGCTCTGGGTCATCGGCTCTGATGACGTTATCAGTGACGAGCGTGTTACCTTATTCACTTATGGTACTCGTGAAATGACACTGTTCTCAAATACCTGGCTCTATGACAGTGACGTGGATATGGGCATCGGCACAAAGTCCAACTCTTACGACTATATGCACTTCGAGAACGGCGAACAGGCTGAGCAGACCCTCAGAATATTCACCATTGTGCCTATTATTATCGCCCTCTGCGGCGTTGCCGTATGGCTCAAAAGGAGATATGCGTAATGAAAAAGCCTATCATCGCTATTGTGGGGCTTCTGGCGGCTGCCGGTATCTCCACAGGCGTGTTCCTCAAAGTCAAGAATAACAATGACGAGAAAGTTCGCCAGAAAAACGATATCCTCGCTGATAATGTACTGTTCAACTTTGATTCAGATGCAGTTAATGAAATATCTATCAGTTCGCCGGACGGCAAGAATTACGTTATCGAAAAGGGTGTCGCTCAGGACGAATGGAATCTGGCAGACGGAACTGACGAAGATTTCTCACTGAACGCCAATACCATAAAAAGCCTCTGCCTTAGTATCGCTACCCTCACCGCTAATACCAACTACGGCAGCGCTACCGATGAAAATAAGGCTCGCTATGGTCTGGATACACCGTATACCGTCACCGTCACCAGCGACGGTCAGCCGTATTCTATCCAGATAGGCGACAAAAGCCCTACCGGTGACTACTACTACGTCTGCGTTGACGGCAAGGATAATATCTACGCTATCAACAGTTCCGACGCTGAAGCACTTATCCCCGGTCAGCTTGAACTTATGAGCGACGACCTCACTACCTTCGGAGATAGCGATATAGTTGGCATCACCCTGAAAAAGAACGGCAATGTGGTCTATGACCTTAAATATAATCAAGAAACAAGTCTCTGGGAACTGCCGGAAAAGTACTCCATGCTTACTGTAGACCAGAGCAGTATCTCTATGCTGGTAACTAACCTGACACGATTCACCGCCGAACAGATAGTTGACGGCAATGTGTCCGACCCGGCAGAATACGGCTTCGACAAGGCGGCGGCTGAGTTCACTCTCACTTCCGCTGACGGACGTGAGGAATCAATGCTTTTCCTCCACCAGAATGCTGCCGCTGACACATATACTCAGGTTTACCTGGAAAATACCAAGCAGCTCGAACTTTACTACACCGCTGATATGAAGTTCATAAACTACACCGTCTACGACTTCATTATGCAGACTATGGAAAATGCTAATATGTACTCCATTTCCGGGTTTTCGTTCAATGGTCAGTCCGCCGAGGACTCATTCCAGGTGGATACAGAAAATGGTACTGTTACCTGCCGTGGCAACGTAATCGACATTACAAACGGCGAAATTCTCAGCTTCTTCGAGTCTTTCTATAACAGCTTCTCCTATATCGGCATATCTGATATCGACATCTATGCAGAACCCGACATCTCCGAAGCTGTATTTACCGCTGATTATTCCTACCCCGACGGCAGAACCTTCTCCCTGGCGCTTGTTCCCAATGATAACGGCTGCTACTACGTCTTTGCAGACGGCAAGTATACCGGCACTGTCACTGAGGCCCGCTTCCTCACAAGCAGCAACTCCATCTACTCCCTCTACGAAACCTTCTGCACCCACGCCGGCATCGAACCTGTCAAGAAATAACCAGTCACTAAGGCTTCTTATGGACTGCGGGGCGACTTTACTGGGGGGAAACCTTTCTGAAGAAAGGTTCTCCCCCCAGACCCCCTTTCC
>CAMOEP010000202.1 GCA_946612185.1 uncultured Ruminococcus sp. | reverse complement strand
GCTAAAAGTCTTTGGAAAGAGGGTCTGGGAGGAAACCTTTCCTCAGAAAGGTTTCTTCCCAGGAAACAGCCGCAAGAGCAGCATCAGACGAGTTTGCGCTCGTCGCAGTATTCACATTCGAGGAGGGACTCGCCGCCCTTTGAGCGGAAACTCTTAGGCAGGTACTCCTCATGGTTAGTGATACATCTGGGATTATCGCATCTTACAGCCGGGTAAACCTTTCCCTTGAGTGTTTCGGAGGACTTCTTCTCCTTGAGAATGGTCATAATAAGCGCCATTCTTACGAACACGCCGTACTTAGCCTGTGTGAAGTACATCGCTCTCGGATCGTCGTCCACGTCCACTGTGATCTCGTCAACTCTCGGCAGGGGGTGCATAACGATAAGGTCTTTGCGTCCAAGGAGCATCTTCTTTCTATCCAGAACGTAGGTATTCTTCTGGGCGAGGTAGTCCTCACGGCTTGCGAATCTCTCCTGCTGGATACGGGTCATATACAGCACGTCAAGGTTTCCGATAGCTTCCTCGATAGTATTTACCTCCTCGAATGTACTGCCGTTCGCCTTGATAATATCCTTGATATACGCCGGCATACGCAGTTCGGGGGTAGATATGAACACGAACTTGTTATTCTCAAACATACTCAGCGCCTTGCAGAGTGAGTGAACGGTTCTGCCGTTGATAAGGTCGCCGCACATACCAATAGTCAGCCCGGTAAGTCTGCCCTTTTCGATTTTCAGTGTAAGCAGGTCGGTAAGTGTCTGAGTCGGGTGGAGGTGACCACCGTCGCCTGCATTGATAACGGGGCAGTCAGCGGTCAGAGAAGCTGCCTTTGCAGCGCCGGCAATGGGGTGACGTATAACCAGCACATCTGCATAGCTGCTGACGATCTTGGTGGTATCCTTGATAGTCTCGCCCTTTGAAACTGAGGAGTTAGCCGGGTTATCAAAGCCGATGATCTGTCCGCCAAGGCGTATCATAGCAGTCTGGAAGGACATCTGTGTACGGGTGGAAGGCTCATAGAAAAGTGTAGCCATGACCTTTCCGTCGCACTCATGTGCAAAGCGCTTAGGGTCATTTCTGATCTCCTCGCCCAGTTCAACCACCTTTTTCCACCAGGAAACCGGATAGTCATTCAGATCAATAAGATGCTGATACTCTGATCGCATAATTTTTACCTCCGTTAAATTTGTTAAATATTGGTCATTTGTTTTCTGTAAAATATACACCGTACCAGATAAGGAAGCTGAATACTGTCCATATCTTACGGGAATTGTCGGCTTTTCCTGCACGGTGATCGTCCAGAAGCTTCACAAGGGCAGGAGTATTGAAGAACTGTTCCGAAGCCTCGCTCTCGAACGCCTCACGGACGATGCTGTAGTACTTATCCTCTTTCAGCCATACCCTTATGGGAACAGGGAAGCCCAGCTTTTTCCTGGCAGCGGTCTTAGCAGTCTGCGCAGGGGTATCCTGCTTTGCGGCAAGACGCATAGCGTACTTTGTGATATACTTAGTCTCGGCAGTACCGGCATCGTGAGTAACTCTGTAGCGGGTAGGGATCTTCTCCGCCAGCGCCATGACTTCCTTATCCAGGAAAGGCACACGAAGTTCCAGGGAGTTCGCCATACTCATCTTATCAGCTTTCAGGAGTATATCCCCAGCCATCCAGAGATGCAGGTCAAGGAACTGCATTTTCGTAACATCGTCCTTATCCTTAACTCTGTTGAAGTAGGGGCGGGTTATAGCCTGCGGAGAGGGGGCATCGGTAGTGATCTTCAGCAGAGCCTTGCGCTCGGCAGGGGTGAACATATACGCATTTCCGATGAAGCGTTCCTCAACGTCCTTTCCCTTGCGGACAAAGAAGTTCACGCCACGGTGAGCCGGAAGCTTCTCCGCAGCCTTGCCGATAGCACGCTTTATGCTTCTGGGGAGCTTGTCGTAGAGAGTGCCGTCAGGGTCGCTGTAAACGTTATATCCGCCGAATATTTCATCTGCGCCCTCGCCGGAAAGCACAACTTTAAGCTGCTGTGATGCGATATTGCAAACGAAGTAAAGGGCGACTGCTGAGGGGTCAGCAAGTGGTTCGTCCATATGGTACTGTATCTTTTCAAGGCTGCCCCAGTATTCCTCCGGGGTGATGACCTTGCTGCGGTTTTCCTTGCCAATAGCAGCGGAAAACTCCTTTGCCCAGCCGATCTCGTTGTACTTCTCGTCATTTCCGAAGCCAACGGTAAATGTTTTGTCAACGTCCGCAACTGCTGCAACATAGCTTGAGTCCACGCCGCTGGAAAGGAATGAACCAACCTCAACATCGGCTATCTTGTGAGCATTTACTGAGTCATGGAAGGTATCGGAAATACGCTTTACCCATTCATTAAGGTCAGGCTTACCGTCCTCATCGAAGTTAACGTCCCAGTAGCGCTTTATCTTCATCTTGCCGTTCTTTATGCGGAAATAATGAGCCGGGAGCAGCTTGTAGACGTTCTTGAAGAAAGTCTCCCTTGTTACGGAATACTGGAAAGTGAGGTAGCTTTCAAGCGCCGCAGTATTCAGTTCCTTAGTGAAAGCCGGGTGTTCCAGGAAACTTTTTATCTCCGAGCCGAACATGAAAGTGCCGTTCATAGCGGCGTAGTAAAGGGGCTTGATGCCGAAGAAATCCCTTGCGCCGAAAAGTTCCTTTTTCTTCTTGTCCCAGATGACGAAAGCGAACATACCTCTCAGCATATTCAGCAGCTTCTCGCCGTACTCCTCATAGCCGTGGATAAGCACCTCGGTATCGGTATTGGTAGTGAAAGTATGACCGGCAGCAACGAGTTTTTCACGAAGCTGGCGGTAGTTATATATCTCGCCGTTGAATATAATTACCTTTGACTTATCCTCGTTGAAGATAGGCTGGTCGCCGCTTGAGGAAACGTCGATGATACTGAGGCGGCGGTGACCCAGGGCAATATCCTCGTCGATATATTTTCCGCCAGCGTCAGGGCCTCTGTGTTTTATTCTGTCCATCATTCTGCCCAGGACGTTATCCGGGTCAGAGACAGTGTTTGTGAATCCTACGATACCGCACATAAAATAACCTTACCTCCCTGAAAAAATAATCTCCTGAAATATTATACTACATTGAAACATGAATTGCAACAACTCCCGGCAAATTTTTTCCCTTATTCATAATTAATAAGGTATAAATCAGAAATTTTTGTTACTCAATAGTTTTTCTGTGGTTATTATTTTGTCGCACGTTTCTTTTCTGTTTATTGTTAGTCTCCATGACGTTCTGCCAAAGGGCGGAACGTCCGTAAAACAGACAAATTTAGTAAAAGTAACGTGCGACTTAAATAATTCCCCAAAAAGTAAATGCTGTTACCGTGATTTAAAAACGCTTACCCTGTTGACTATTTGGGATTTTTATGTTACAATATAATTACCGTAATTATCGGACAAGGAGGTAAATTCTATGAAAAAATCTGATATCCAGAGCGTTTGGACAGACAAAAAACGTACCATTTTTGGCTTACCCTGGACATTTACTCGCTATTTCCTCACCGAGACAAAGTTCATCACCCGTTCCGGCTTCTTTACCGTGGACGAGGACGAAATAGACCTTTACAAAATAGTCGACAAAAAAGTTCGCTACCCTTTCTGGCAGAGAATTGTGGGCTGCGGTACTATCATCATCTACAGCAAGGACGCTGACACACCTACCAAAGAAGTCCGCTGTATCAAAAACGCCCGCCAGGTCTCTGAGATAATCGACAAGTATATGAACCTTATGCGTGACAAGTACGGCATCAGAGGCAGAGATTTCATGGGGCTTTACGGCGCTAATGATGGTATGGACGATAATAACGATATTGACGATAATTGATTTTCAGGAGCATATACCCAATGATACCCTTTATTACCGAAAAAACTTCCTGCTGGGACAAGCTGAAAGCTGAATCAAGACCTATATTCATCTACGGAATGGGCGACGGCGCTCTCAAAATTATGAGCGTTTTCAAGGAAAAAGGCATCGTCCTCTCCGGAATCTTCGCAAGCGATGACTTCGTTCGTGGTCACTCCTTTCAGGGCTACAGAGTACACAAACTCTCCGAGATCGAGGAGGCTGTGGAGGACTTCGTAGTCGTTCTGGCATTCGCTGCCGGCTATCAGGAGATAGTTGACAAAGTTCACGAAATAGCATCAAGACATACTCTCTATGTTCCGGACGTTCCTGTGGCAGGCAGGGGGCTTTTTGACTATGACTACTGCCTGGAAAACGCCGACAAGATACAGAAAGTATACGACAGCCTTGCCGACGACTTCTCACGGAAAGTGTACTCGAATATCATCAACTTCAAGATCTCCGGCAGGATAGAGTACCTTGACAACGTTACTACCCCAAAGGCTGAGATCTACAAGGAGATAATCAAGCCGCATACAAGCGAGATATACGTCGATCTCGGCGCTTATAACGGCGATACTATCCGGGAACTTTTAGAGTTCACCCACGGCAGATATTCCGCTGTTTATGCCGTAGAACCGGATAAGAAGAACTTCAAGAAACTGTCCAAATTCGTTAGCGGTATGAGCCACATCTACCCTTTCAACGCCGCTGCATGGGCTGTTGACACTCAGCTTCCCTTCGCTTCAAAGGCAGGCAGACAGTCCTCGATTTCCGCAAGCGCTGATACATATATCGACGCTCTATCCGTTGACAGTATCCTGGGCGGAAAACCTGCGACCATTATCAAAATGGACGTTGAGGGATTCGAGCGTGAGGCTATCTGGGGAAGCGCACAGACTATCGCCCACTTCTCCCCGAAGATGATGATATCCCTCTACCACCGCAACGAGGATATCTTTGAACTGCCTCTGCTGCTTAAAGTTATCAATCCTAACTATAAGCTGTATATCCGCCACCAACTTTATATCCCCGCCTGGGAAACTAACCTCTACGCTACTATATAA
>CAMOEP010000201.1 GCA_946612185.1 uncultured Ruminococcus sp. | reverse complement strand
ATACTTGAATAGAACTTAGCACCATTGAAAAGCGGGTTGAGCGACGGCAAAAGCACCGTTTCTACATTGTGAGCGAGTTTACGAGCGTCAACGTGATATGTGGTCAAGCTGACGCAGCTTGAAAAGGAGTGAACTGCCTGTGAATTACACTTATATAAACCCGGAAGGATATAAGCAAGTCTTCGCCGTCTCCCTGCTTGCTGACAAGGCTATCATCGCCGCTTACCTGAGCAATAACATCAAAAACGTCTATATCCCCGACTATATCGAGGATAAGCCTGTCACCGCCGTGAACTATGGCTGCTTTTTTAGCCGGGATGAGATAGAACATATCACTTTCCCAAAATTTCTCCAGGAAATCGGTGAAAGCGCTTTCGGTCAATGCAGAAACTTGCAGGAACTTATCATTCCGGATTCTGTCAGCGTCATCAGACAGTACGCTTTCATGGACTGCAAAAGCCTGCGGAAAGTCATCATGCCAAAAAACCTGGAAACCATTGAGCGCAGCCTGTTTTCCTTTGCGGCTTTCCCGGAAAACGCTCAGATAGTCCTCCCGGAAAACCTGAAAACTATCAGGGAACACGCCTTCTACAGCACTTGGCTGCCCTCCCTGGTCATTCCCGACAGCGTGACTGCTATCGAGCGGGGCGCTTTTATGTACGGCCCGCAGCCAGTAACTAAACTGCCCTACGACAAGGCTTGGTTCAGAGACTTCCCCTACGGCGAAACGGTTCGTGACAAAAACGGCAGAACCGGTATCGTTTCTGAAACTATCAGCCTGGACAGCTTATGCTGCACCGCCGAAATATCCTTCGGCAGCGATACCGTTAAGGCTTTCTACCCGTTCGTTACCGATGAGTTCTCCTTCACAGATGACGAGAACAACCAGAGAAACCAGCGTATTCTGGAACATATCCCCAAAGTAAGGGATATTTACGAAAAATGGCTGCTTTGCGGCGGCAATTTATGAGAATAAGGTATAAAGGTGGTGTATATGGATAACGGATTCTCTGTTCTTATGCTGATTTTCGGGGCTGCGCTCCTTCTTTACGCCGGAGTACTCTCTACCGGAAATCATAAACTCCTCCCGTACAGGGTTCAGCCTTCCCTGCGCAGAGAGGACAAAAAGGGTCAGACTAAACACATTGCTGCTGTTACCGCAGCCGTGGCTTTGCCAATTACCCTGGGCGGTCTTGCAGGCACTTTCTTCGGAAATATCCCCTGCCTCATCACTATGGCTGTCTCGGCAGCAGTCCTGATAACAATCGCTGTTATCAGAAAAAACAAATAACCGGAGGTGGTTTATATGAATAATTCGGCTATATACCTTTCCTATATAATAACCGAGGTATTCTGCATTATCTTTTCTCTTTTCATTATCATCAAGGCTAACAAAAACGTCGGTACTGCTACGCAGATGCGTGCTTTCCGTACAATGAACGTTTTCTTCATAATTTACCTCATAAGCGATATCATCTGGGCTTTCGGTCAGGGAGGCCTCATTCCTTTCAGCACTGAACTGAACAAGATCACAAGTGCTATTGGACTTGTGGCTGTTTCACTCCTTATCCTCGCCTGGTGCATTTTCGTTATCTACCGTATCGGCAGCAATAAGATAAAGCCGCTGATATTCCTGCATTGTATCGTTGCCGCTATCGACGCTGTACTTACTATCTCGTCCATTTTCACCGGCTACGTTTTCTTTATAAACGACGAGGGAATCTATACCGTCGGAAACGGCTACAATGTCCACCTTATCCTGGTAATGATACAGCTTTTCGGAAGCGGTATTTTCTCCTTTATCCGCAGCTTCAAAAATAAGCAGCTTAAACTCAGAAGCGAGTACCGCCTGCCCCTTCTGTTCATTATCATACCCTCTATCGCCGCAGTTCTGGAAAGCATACTCCCCCTTACTCCTATCGTTCCGCTGGGTACGTTCCTGCCTATATTCCTTGCGTTCCTTGAGATACAGAGCAACGAGATATACTCCGATGCGCTTACTGGTCTTAATAACCGCAGAAGTATGGAAATGTACCTCCAGGATATGATACATACCGCTTCAAATGACCACACTTTCAGAATTTATATCATCGACGTGAACCACTTCAAAGCAGTCAACGACCAGTATGGTCATGTTATCGGTGATAAAGCTCTCCAGCTTGTCGCACAGGCTATCCGCCGCACCTCCGACAGACTTCACGGCTTCTGCGCAAGATACGGCGGCGATGAGTTCATTCTTATCACTGATAATAATGAGCAGGTACAGCAGACTATCCAGAAGGAAATTAACGAACTTTGCGAAAGCAGCGATGGTATTCCCAAGATAACTATCTGCACCGGAAGTGCTGTTTGCCGTTCAAATACTACCTCCCCTGCCCAGCTTATCGCTCAGGCTGACGAGCAGCTTTATGCTCTGAAACAGCAGATCAACTCCGGCAAGGTCAACATAAATGCCCTGTCTGAGGACTTCAGCGACGAGTCAGAGGACGACGAAAGCGAAGAATGATATTATTCAGCGCCAAAACATAAAAGAAAACCTCCGCATGGGTCATGCCTGCGGAGGTTTTTTGTTCATTTAACTGCCTGATTTATAATGTCTGCCATGTAGTCGATCATTTCGTCCGTCATTCCAGGATATACGCCTACCCAGAAGGTATTAGTCATGGTAATGTCGGTATTTTCAAGGCTTCCGGCTACCCTGTAAGCGTCTGTGCCACGGATACTGTCAAACGCCGGGTGCTTGATGATATTGCCGCTGAAAAGCAGCCTGGTCTGTATGTTGTGGGATTCAATGAACTTCACAACGTCATTCCTCTCAATACCCGAATCCGGCTTTACGGTCATAACGAATCCGAACCATGAGGGGACGCTGTTTTCTGCCGGTTCAGGCAGTATCAGCCGGTCTGCCGAGGGTTTCAGAGCATCGTAAAGTCTGGCGTGATTCTTTCGTCTGCGCTCAATGAATCCCGGAAACTTTTTAAGCTGCTCCACGCCAACTGCTGCCTGCATATCAGTTACTTTCAGATTGAAACCCATGTGGCTGTAAACGTACTTATGGTCATAACCCGGCGGCAGTTCGCCAAATTGTCCGCTGAAACGCTTGCCGCAGAAGTTGTCCTGACCGGGCGGACATATGCAGTCACGTCCCCAGTCACGATAGGACAGTATCAGCCTGTTAAGAAGCGGGTCATTTGTGTAAACGCAGCCGCCCTCGCCCATTGTGATATGGTGGGGAGGATAGAAACTGCTTGTGCCGATGTCGCCCCATGCACCGGTATAACGTGTCTCGCCGTCAATAGTGTACTTCGAGCCTAAAGCGTCGCAGTTATCCTCGATAAGCCACAGACCATGAGCATCGCAGAACTCACGGACTGCTTTCAGATCAAAGGGATTGCCGAGAGTATGGGCGATCATGACCGCCTTTGTCTTGCCGGACAGGGCTTCCTCCAGCTTCGTAACGTCAATATTGTACTGGGGAATGGTCACGTCCACAAAAACCGGCACAGCACCGTACTGCATTATCGGTGCGATAGTGGTGGGAAATCCGCAGGCAGTCGTGATGACCTCATCTCCCCTTTTTATGCGGCGCTCGCCAAGTTCCGGAGCAGTAAGTGTCATAAATGCAAGGAGATTTGCGGAAGAACCGCTGTTTACAAGGTGGGCGTGCTTCACGCCTAACCACTCCGCAAAGTCATGCTCGAACCGGGAAGCAAATCTGCCGGCAGTAAGCCAGAAATCCAGCATTGCGTCAGTAAGGCTCATCATTTCCTTTTCGTCGAAAACACGTCCGGCATAACCTATCCTGTCAAGCGGCTTAAAAGGCTTGTCGTTCTTTACAAAGTTGTTATAGTAGTCCGCCACAAGCTGCTTTATCTGTTCACGGGCATGGGATTCGTTTTTCATATCATTCATGTTATTTACCTCAGTATTACTTCCAGACTTTCCAGGGCGCATTGCCGCTGTTCCAGAGTTTTTCAAGTTCGTCCATTTCTCTCTTGGTGTCCATACACTGCCAGAAGCCCTTGTGAACGTAGCTCATAAGCTGCTGTTTCTGAACCAGCTTTTCCAGTGTATCGCTTTCAAAAACTGTACTGTCGCCGTCGATATACTCAAAAACCTCCGGTGAAAGCACCATAAATCCGGCATTGATAGTAACGCCGTCGGAGATATTCTTCTCACGGAATGACTTTACCGCATTGTCGCCGCCTATATCAAGGATACCCTTGGACTGTTCCAGCATTACTGCGGTAAGGGTCGCCATTTTTCCGTGGCTTTCGTGGAATTTCACTATCTCCCCCACGTTTACATCACATACAGCGTCGCCGTAGGTCATCATGAAAGTTTCGCTGCCGATATACGGCTGTATTCGCTTGATTCTGCCGCCGGTCATAGTGTCAAGACCTGTATCCACCACCGTTACCTTCCAGGGTTCGCAGTACTGGCTGTGGATTATCATTTCATTTATACCATGAGTAAAGTCAAAGGTGATGTCGCTGTTATGCAGGAAATAGTCAGCGAACCACTTTTTTATCATGTGCTGCTTATAGCCTGCGCAGATGACAAACTCGTTGAAGCCGTAGTAGGAGTAGCATTTCATGATGTGCCAGAGGATAGGCTTTCCGCCCACTTCGATCATCGGCTTCGGCTTGTACTGCGACTCCTCGGACAAACGTGTACCATATCCGCCGGCTAAGATAACTACTTTCATTTCTTTCATCCTTTCACAAAGGGAAATGCGGAGAAGTAGTAACGCTCCACAAAAAATCCCATAAAATCAATTACTATTATATCAAATATTTATAGTTTTGTCAATATCATTTCTGTGATAATAATTTAATTATTTTATCTTCAGGGCAACAGCATTTACTTTTTCAAGCTGTGTCAGCTTGACCACATATCACGTTGTCGCTCGCTTGCTCGCTTACTTTGGCAGAACATCACATTTTGCCGTC
>CAMOEP010000200.1 GCA_946612185.1 uncultured Ruminococcus sp. | reverse complement strand
TATCGGTAATTTCCATGTATCTGCCGCCGGGGAATCCCACCTTGAAAAAGTCGCTGGCGTTTGCGTATATGTCCGCCATTTCAAGGTATTTCGCCGGGACAGTATCCAGTGTCACCATAACTTTTGGTTCATTGGTGGTGACGCTTATGCCCTTTTCCGCAAGGGAAGCCATCATCAGCGATTGTGTCAGCATGATAGTGCTTTCAGAACCGCCGCCGTTCATGGTCACGGAAACGCTTATCTGCTCATCTGGTGCGACCATAAGTCCGGCGAACTGGTGAAAGAGTGAACCGCCCTTGAACATGACCTTCACGTCCTCGCTGGTATTCCAGCTTTCGCTGATATCGACCATATCCCAGCCCAGACCGAATACGTCCTCGTACTTGTCACGGGCATTATTTTTCTGCATCTCGTTCTTGGACTTCTGGGAAAGCATGGTATCGTTCCCGGTAAAGAAAACAGTACCGAACCGGCAGAGTTCCGGCGCTGTAGACATGATACCGCCAGAACCGAACGCCATGCAGTAGTCAGTTTCAAAAGGGATACCGTATGCGAATAAGTTAGCGACATTCTCTCTGCCGAACATTTTTGCGGCAGTTCCCGTCCTTGCAAGTCCCAGAGGGTCTGCGATATGGTTCTGGACGTAATCCGAAAAACTCTCGCCGCTTACACGTTCCACCACTATCTCCAGCAGAGTAAAGCCGTCATTGCAGTAATTTGCCATAGCACCGGGTTCAGCTTTCAGGCGGGAGTTTTTAAGGAATCCCAGGAAACGCTGATGATAACTCTCGTCTATATCGTCATACAGCATCATGTCATCAAGTTCCATTCCCATAAGTCCGGAAGTGTGGTTCATGAGCATTCTGACGGTGATATCCTTGTATCTCTCGTCCTGCATGGTAAAGTCGGGGACGTAATCCGTTACCGGGGCATCAATGTCAAGAAGTCCCTGGTCGTAAAGCTGTAATGCGGCAGTAGTGCAGAATACCTTGCTTACTGAACCTACCGCCGAAAGGGTATCGGCATTTCTCTCCGGCAGTACCGGAGAGGAGTCCTCCCCGGAAGCTGCTGAGACTGGTACTGCTGCGAGCATTACTAATGAGGCTATAAAAGCAGTTATCTTTTTCATTGTTTAAGTCCTCCGTATTATTCCGCCATTATCTCTGTTACTGATATCTTCTTTATCCTGCTTGCGCCGATGTACGCACAGCCGAAGCAGAAAAGCATCATTACCACCACTGCTGCGGCTATAAGTGGAACGTTCACCGGCGGCGCACCCAGTATCATGTCGATAGCCCAATAGAATACTGCCAGTGCGCCAAATGTGCCGAGTATCATAGCTGCTATGACTGCCGGCATGAAGCGCAGGGCAAGCTGAAGCATAAGTTCCTTTGAGGTGTAGCCAAGTCCCAGCATGATGCCCAGTTCCTTTCTCTGCCGTCTGACAGCCTGCTCCATGAGCGCAATGATGATGATCCCCGAAACAACTGCTGAGATGCCCATAAGCGCCCATGAGGTAATGCTTATAGCCCGGAAATATCCGCCTATCTGAGTGCGCATGATTTTGCCGAGATTCTGCACGTTCATGATAGCAAAGCTGTCGCTTGTACCGGATATGGTGCTGCCGCCGATCTGAATGGAGTACTCGATATGGTCTGCACCGTGGTTTGCAAGGTACTCAGCGATAAGGCGGTCAGCCTCCTGGCTGAGGCGCTGTTCCATTGTATCGCCCGTGCTGTCGGATTTGCGTGTGTCCGACACCGACCTGCCATAAGTCTGCATGAGGACTGCCTGGAACTCATCTGTGTCAGTGCCGTCTTTCAGGTATATCTCAATTGCCGTGGGACGGTATGCCTGATTAATGCGTTTAATCGCCTGTTCGGTGAGATAGACGTTAGCGCCGTTGTTTGTGATACTTGGCACGATGCCGGTGATGATGTAGTTTTTCTGGACGCTGTTACATTCAAAGGTAATATCGTCGCCTACACTAAGTCCGTTCCACGATGCAAACAATCTGGTTACAGCCACCTCATTGTCATGCTCCGGAAGTCTGCCAACAGACGGCTTTATATTCTCGCACCAGTTAAAATCCTGATACGCTATAGTTACCATTGCAGCCTGATGGTCAAAGGCATAAAGGGTCTGCCACAGGGATAAGTCAAGTGAGAACGAACCTGTCTCCACACGCTCAACTTCCGGCATAGCGGCTATATTCTCCGAAAGAGAGTCAATATCCGCAGAACGCATTATTGCTACCGTAAGGTCGGGCAGTTCTGTGCCAGTTATTTTTTCAGCCACTTTCATATCCGTGCCGAACATATACGATATCATCAGCCCGGAAACTGCCGCCATTGCTGAAACTGCTATGCAGATAGTGAGGCTGATATTCTGCTTCATGCTGCCGAAAAAGCCCTTCATCGCCATACGCAGATGCACGCTTTTCCTGGTGTCTTTAAGGGGGAAATAGTTCCTTCCGAAGTGGTGGACGGCTATTCCTTTCCGGAACGCCTGAACGGGGGGATATTTCTTTACTGCCATTGCCCTTATATGTGCGGTCAGACCGACCAGTACAAGCAGGAGCAGTCCGGTCACAAAAATTGGCAGGGGAGCGATCAGCATACTTCCGTGGTAACCGCTAAGAGTCTCGGCAGTTTTGTGGAGCAGGGGAAGAAGTGCGAATGAAGCACCAGTTCCGGTGATAACGCCTGCTGTGGCAGTTATCAGGTACTCAGCGGTGTAGGATAGAGCGATCTCCTTTGAGGTATATCCCAGTGCTTCAAGTACACCGATGGACTGCATCTGATCCTGTATATCACCTGCAATACGGAAGCGTATCATAATGACCGAAGCGACCAGTATCACCGCCGCCATGAACAGCATTATAGCCACGACCGTTCCCGAAAACGCCGTGCTTTTTTGATCCAGGTACTTGTAGATGCCGATATCCTGGATACTCACTCCCATATCTTTGCCGATTTCTTCTTCCAGCGTGTTTCTCAGCGATTCGGAGACTTCTGCGCCCTCATAGGGGTCATCGCAGTCAAACAGTACCATTTCGTACTTGCCGATAACGGTCATCAGCGAAGCAAGATCGCTGTCTGAGACTATCATCTGAAAGCCCATATTTGTCTCTGGCATAAAAATGGAATTATAGAAGCCCGCCACTGTGAAGGAGAACTTCTTAGTGCCGATTATTACGTCAAAGCAGTCACCCTCATGCAGATTTGATGCAAGGGATTCCCTGCCGGCGTAGGGCATATAGATCGGGTGTTCGATACTTGCTATCTCCTCGTCGGTAAGGGAAGTGTCAATGGGTGAACACTCTATGCGCTTTTCCATGTCACTGGTCACAAAGCTCATGTAAAGCGCCTGTTCTTCCCCCTCGCTGTCCAGATACTTTGTAGCTGTACTAAGCAGCATAGTGAAATGGTCAGTACCAGTTACTCTTTCATCTTCCTGAAGAATTTCCATGACTCTGTCGCTGAAGTATTCCTCTTTTATCACTACCGAATTATTATGCACCGCATATTTATCAGCCACTCTGCGGAAAAGGCTGGTCATGTCCAGACTGCCTGCGGCTGCCGACGACATGATCGCCATGCAGAAGAAGATAAGCATCATAAGGAGCGCAGTTTGTTTTTTGTGTTTTTTGATATTGGCAATGGAAAGCCTGAGAATCTTATTCATATTACCACCCCATATTATCAAGGAATCTCTGTAGCCCCTCTTGCCTTTCCCTGATATTATTTTTGCCGAATGAGGGCATCTTATGTTCGCCTATAACAGCGCCGTCACGCAGGTATATCACCCTGTTGCCTCTGAGGGCTGTTTTTATATCATGAGTGACCATAACGATGCTTTGTCCATTTGCGTTCAGTTCAGTGAAGATATCAAGCACATCGCAGCTTGAAGCGGAGTTAAGGCTTCCTGTAGGTTCATCAGCAAAGAGTATCTTCGGCTCGTTGATTATCGCCCTGATTATGCCGACTCTCTGGCACTCACCGCCTGAAAGCTGGTTTGGGTACTTGTCCCAGAGTTTTTCGTCGATACCGACTTTTTTGAGCAGTTCTTCGACTTTTTTCACAAGTTCAGGACTGTTTTTCTGTATAACCAGTGCGCCGGTCATGATATTATCGAATACAGTCATATTTTCCAGCAGGTATATGCTCTGAAAGACGAATCCGCAGTTTTCACGCCTGAAAACAGCAAGCTGGTCATTGGTGTACTTAGAAATATCCTTGTCACCGAAGTAGACGCTGCCGAGTGTGGGGGTATCCATTCCGGAAAGCGCATAAAGCAGGGTAGACTTTCCCGAACCCGATGCACCCATTATAACAGTGAAGTCATTTTCCATGATCTCAAGGTCAAGGTTCTTGATGATGTGCTGCTGCAAACCGCCGTTTGAGAATGATTTGCAAAGTTTTTCAGTATAAAGAATTGTACTCATTACTATCCCTCCGTTTTTTGAATTCTATGGTATTATTATACATCATCTTTCCGGAAAAGTCTTTACCGGTTTACTATTTATTTCTTATCTGTTTCTTAAATGATAGGCAGTCTCTCGGAAATTACTTGCAAAATATACTTGCAAAAATATTAATAGTATGCTATAATGGTTAGTGTAAACTAACCCATAAACAGAAAGGACTGCCCATGAAAAAGATACGTTCATTATCCAAGGCAAAGATCGACGAGATCTCGGCGCTTATCGGAGAATCCTTCTGGGACTATCCGTATGAGGAAGGAGAAGGCGGACTGAAACCTTTTTTCCCCTCAAAGGAAGCAATGACCGAGTACATGAAGTCATTTGTTATTGCCGGCATCGAAAGCGGTACATTTTACTGCACTGACAACGGGGAGGGTTATATATTAGGGCGTGTTGACACTATAATAATGCGCAGATTTTCTACGCAGACAAGAAGATAAAATGCAGGCGGGCTGTCGCCCGGCAAGTTTT
>CAMOEP010000199.1 GCA_946612185.1 uncultured Ruminococcus sp. | reverse complement strand
TGCCGAAAAATCTGACTGCGTATCTGCGCCGCAATCTCTGTGCGGTGTTGCCTTACTTGTAAACTTTTTTGAAATTATTCGTACTTTTTACTTTATTTAATGATAGCACAATTCTGCAATAAAGTCAATATAAAAATTATGCAGAATCGAATCATTTTCATGACTTTTTACTTATTACGCTTATTTTTAATATGCAAAAAAGCGTACTAAGCTTAAATCTCAGTACACTTTTTTGCATAATACATGATTTTATATATATCATTTAACCTTATCTTTACTCGTCCCAGGGGGATATGGCAACAGCCTGTCTGCCAAGTTCCTCATAGCGGTGATCCGCAAGGGTTCGCTCATAGACCGTAGCTGAACCGGCGGTTGGGTCTTGGAAATAGTAAAAATCGTCGTCATATCCCACCAGAACCATGCAATGCTCATTTGATACCCAGGTGAACTCCTCCCCTGTCTCGTCGATTATCCAGGTATTTTCCTCCTTGACCTCTGTCTCTGCCATATTAAGGCTCGCCCATATCATAACAGGCGTGCCGTAGTCGATGTACTCCATACACAGGTCACTCAGGCTAAGCCCGGAGAGGTTGACTGCATCGTAGAACTCGTCCTCAAGCACCCGGTTCAGTGCTTTCAGGACTGCACCGCTGTAGCAGCCGTAGCCGTGGCTGTCGTATGGGTCGCCAATAAATGCTTCGTTAGGGTCGCCTGCGTGGAGAACATTGTCATCGTCCAGAGTTACCTCCACAACGTCCATATATCCCTCCTCGATAAGGTCTGCCGGGGATATCTCAAAGCCGTAGAAGTTCAGCAGCATAGACGTACTCACCAGCTCGCAGCCGGTGGGATAGTCGTCCTGATTCGTGAACGGCACATCAATGTAATATATCATCTCCGGTATCTCTGGAGTCGGCGGCGGCACGAACTTTTCCTCGGTAGCTTCCTCCGTTTCCGGTTCAGTTTCGGTTTCGGGTTCAGATTCCGGCTCGGCAGGCGGTTCAGTCTCGTCCTCATAGTCCGGAATGTCAAGCTTATCTGAGTACCTGTCCTTTATATCATCAAGTTGCTCCTGGGAAAAGGTCGATTCCTCGGTAGTCGGTTCTTCCCCCTCTGTGACCGGCTGCTCTCCGAAAACGTCGGTCACTATTATCTGGTCGTTGCAGCCTGTGAGCAGGGCAAATGCTGCGATCAGCGGTAATATCCTTTTCATTTTATCCTCCGTGGCGTTGATGTATATTGTATACACATTTGAAAATGACAAAATGTCACATTCCGGCTGCAAAAAATCTGCAAATTTTTTCGCTAACCTTTGACAACCGGCTTCTTAACTGTTACAATAGTACTAAAGGCAACACCGCACAAAGACCGCCTGACGGCTTTGCGGCACATATGCTTGCATATTTTCCGGCATCTTGCACATAAATTTTTTGACATACGTCAGTATGCCTGCAAAATTTCTGCACAATCTGCCGAAAAATCTGACTGCGCATCTGCACCACAATCTCTGTGCGGTGTTGCCTATACCTATTTATTATCAGTTATTTTATCGGAAAAGTCAAGTGCTTTCCGCAAATTTCAGCAGGGGTGACAATATGATAAATATTCTAATTATTGAGGACGACGAAAATATCGCCCACATGATAAAGGCTACTCTCTCTATCGTGGACTATAAGGGACATTGCTGCTTTGACGGCATTTCCGGCGCTGAGGAGGCTATGAAGGGCAGCTATGACCTTATCCTCCTGGACATCATGCTGCCGGGTATGGACGGTTTTCAGGTCATGGACAAGATAAAAAGCTGCGGTACTCCCGTGATTTTCCTGACTGCCAAGCAGGACGTTGCGGACAAGGTAAAGGGGCTGCGTCTGGGCGCTGAGGACTATATCGTAAAGCCATTTGAAGCCCTGGAACTCCTCGCCCGTGTGGACGTGGTACTCAGACGCTCCCACAAGACCCATGAGATGATAACTTACCGGGATATCGCTATCGACACCTCACGCCATACCATTACAAGAGGCGGCGAGCCTGTCCAGCTTACTCCAAAGGAATTCGACGTTATCGTTTACTTCCTCCAGCATCAGGACATCGCCGTTACCCGTGAGCGGCTTCTGTCGGCTGTCTGGGGCTACGAATTCGGCGGTGAGAGCCGCACTGTTGATATCCACGTCCAGCAGGTTCGCCGCAAACTCGACCTGAAAGACTGCCTTATCACTATACCCAAACTCGGCTACCGCCTTGAATCTGAGGGCAAGTCATGAAGCTTTGGCAAAAACTGTTCCTCAGCTCACTTTCGCTTATAATCATTGCTATCGACATAGTTTCTGTGACTGTCCTGAGCAATAATCACAGGCTTCTGCTGGAGCGTGAAAAAGCCCATGCTGTCCGGGAATTCGACTACTTCGCCGCTTCATTTGCAAATGCCCTGACTTATGAACAGCTAAGGTCTGACAAGGTTGCCCTGACGGACGAGGATATCTCCGCTATCGCTAACGACCTTTTCAGCCGCAGCAACCGCCCCTCTGCCGCTTTCAAAACCGACGGCTCGGAAGTCGCTGTGAGCATTTTCCCGGAACTGGGCATAACTATCAGCGACCAGAACTTTATCGACAGCGTTCTCGCAGGCGGAAATAACTACACCGTCAGGATATTCTCCGACGAGAAAAGGAGTATGCTGACTATCGGTTCACTGACTGAGGCTGCCGGGGAGAATTACCTGCTCATCACCGCTACAGACGTTTCGGAGATATACGCCGTAAAGGAACAGCAGACCCGGTTCATTCGCCAGGTAAGTATCATTTCTGCGGCGGTGGTATCACTGATACTCCTTGTTACTACCATACTCCTGCTTCGCCCCCTGAACCGGCTGAATACCTATACAAAAGCCATCGCCGGCGGAAACTACCGCATACGCATACGCAAACGTGGAAGCCAGGAATTCCGGGAACTGGCGGAGAATATGAACATCATGGCGGACGCTGTACAAAGTCATGCCCAGCGGCTTGAAAAAATAGCTGAGGACAGGCAGACCTTTATAGGCGACCTTGCACACGAAATGAAAACTCCCCTTACGTCTATACTCGGCTTCGCTGACCTGCTCCGGATACGAAAAAGCGTATCCGACGAGGAGCGTATGGAGTACGCATCGGTCATAGTTGACGAAACTAAGCGCCTGCGCTCCCTTTCCGGTAAACTTATGGAGCTTACCGCAATGTCCGGCACGGAAATCGTCAAGTCCCCCGTCAGCCTGAATGATATGATAAAGGATACTCAGAACGCCCTTGTGCCAGTCCTCGGCAAGAACCAGGTAACTCTGAAATGTCGCTGCGATGACATCACCCTTTCTGCCGACGAGGAACTTTTCAAGTCCCTGCTGTACAATATTATCGAAAACGCCGCCAAAGCCTCCGGAAAAGGTCAGGAAATAGACCTTACCGCCTGGAAAAAAGACGGGGCGGTGGTCATCGCCATTACCGACCACGGTATAGGTATGAGCGAGGAGGACGCTGCAAAGGTTTTCCAGCCGTTCTATATGGTGGACAAGTCACGCAGCCGTAAAGCCGGAGGCGCTGGAATCGGTCTGGCACTTTGCGAGAAGATAGCAAGCCTGCACTTTGCAAAGCTTTCCATTAAAAGCAAGCTTGGCGAAGGCACTACCGTTTTCATCAGCATCGGAAAGGAGGCTGTTCTATGAGGGATAATATACTTTTCGCCGCACTTCTGGTAATAATCCTTACCGTCGGCTTCTACTTCGTCCCCGTAGGAATATTCCTGGACGACGAAAATACCGTCGCTGAAACAGTCATAGCCCGTGAACTGAACCAGGAACAGGCTATATACCTTACCGCTGACAAGTCCCCCTCCCCTATGGACATATACGATGCAGGCAGAAGCCAGCCGGTAAAGGGACTTACCGAACGCCGCTGTGCTGCATCTGCACTTGCCGCCGCAATGAGCCGCTACTCCGATTCTACAGTTATACCCGCTGAGGAGGGCGAGCGTCTGGTGAACCAGTGGCGCATTACAGGCAGCGGTCTGTTCTGCGTAAGCAAGTGGAAACACAAGAACCTGAAAGGCAATACACAATATATGGACTGCGTTATTGACCCGGACGGACTGAGTATACACTATATACGCTTTTATACCGACGACGAGCCGAAGCTGTCCGCTTATGATATGAATGCAGCCCTGGACAAGCTGGACGATTATTCCCGTAACTTCTACACCGACCTGGGCGAATATGAGTACGACCTGGAAGCAATATACACTCCAGGCGGAAATATTCCGGAAGATCCGTACCTGGTAAATGACCTTGCATCATATCCTCAGCTTCTGGAAACCGAGTACCCGGCGCTGGACTACTACTCCCTCTACGAGTGTTTCACTCAGCGGTATGACCTTATGGTAAGCCTTATCACAGACAACGGACTTGATTCACCGCTGACACGGTTCTGGCTTGCACCGCTTAGTATGATGAACGTCAGCATAGGCTGGTCGAGTACCAACACGGTATTTTCCACCCTTAACAGGGTAATGGAAAGCTGTCCGCCTATGACCGCTTCGTATACCGCCCAGCAAAGCCGTATCTGGCAGACTATATCCCTCGTCGATGAAGGAAGTGTGACGCTTATATACAACATCGGCAAAGACGAGGTTGAAGGCTTCTTCGTTACATAACAGCAAAAACGCTCCCTTTTTACAGGGAGCGTTTCTGCGTATAGAATATGGTGTATTGTGGAAATCGTTTTACTGGGAGATCATCACCTGTATCTCATGTGCGTCCTTTGCGTCAACGGAGTTGTCCTCGTTGATGTCGCAGTTGAACTGTGCCTGGATATCCAGGGGGTACTTCTCAGCATTTGCGCCGAACTGGAGTACGCTTACAACGTCGGATATGGTAGCGTCTCCGCTGGAATTTGCGTCGCCCTTGGGTGCGAGAAAATCTATTCCAAATCCTCTCTCTCTTCGC
>CAMOEP010000198.1 GCA_946612185.1 uncultured Ruminococcus sp. | reverse complement strand
GCAAGCAGATGTGCCGCAAAGCCGTCAGGCGGTCTTTGTGCGGTGTTGCCTTGAATATACCACACGCCTATTATGTAATATATTATTCTTATGCACATTATACCAGAACAGCGGTATAAAGTCAATAGAATGAAGCATTAAAATTAGAATTTAACATAATATAGACAAGGTTAAAACATTTATCTGTATTTTCCCCGTTATTTTCTCCGCTGATTTCGTCTGTCCTTTTCCGGGTGTTTCATGTAATACTCCTTCTTGTCACGGTACATTCTCTCGTCGGCTGACTTCATGGCAAGGTGGATATCATAGTCGCCGGTACAGTAGCTATTGCCTATGGCGAAGCTTACATCGGCGGTATTCTCGGAAAGTGTGCGAAGCTGGGAGGTAAGTTCCTCCATTTTCTCCTCGCTTATGCCGGGGCAGAATACTACGAACTCATCGCCGCCGGAACGGTATATCTCATAGTCGCTGAACACTATCTTCAAAAGTCTCGCCGCCTTGCGCAGAAGCTTGTCGCCGGCATCATGCCCCTCGTCGTCGTTGACGGTTTTCAGACCGTTCAGATCAACGAACATAACGCCCATTACAGCCGGTTTCCTGGTTTCGCCGGAAACTATCTTGTCCACCCGCTCGTTCATTGCGTTGCGGTTCAATACCTGGGTCAGACCGTCGGTAGTACTCCTCTCCTCCAGCCGTGAAAGAAGCTGGTGATTCGCCACGACTGCCGCAATAATGAACGATGCCATCTCCAGAGTTTCCTTTATTTGCATCATTTTCGAGATATCAAAGTTAGCCGCCCAGATAAATCCCACCAGGGCATGATTGAAGCGGACGGCGTACAGTACGATACTGTTTACCTCATGCGTCACCAGTGAATGATACCACGCCGGGTCACGCTCTTTCACCAGCTCCAGGTCAGCAAGCACAAGGCTGTCGCTGCTGGCAAGGTCTTTTTCCCAGCACATAGCCGTTTCGTAGGGAGATCTGCCAATGCTTTTCGCAAGTTTGTTTATTATCTCGACGTTTTTGCCGTTTTCGTTGATAAATTCGCACTTCTGATTGCTATTGTCAACGGTATACAGCGAGCAGAGTTTTGAACCGCACACCTTGCGTATCTCACTTACAGCGTCGGACATAGCCTGGTAGTAGTCCTGAGTTTCGTGGAGTTTCACGGTTATGCTCATTACCGCCTCGGAAGCCTTAGTGGAGCGCTTCGACATAGCGTCAGAGTCCACCTGATTGGAGTACGTCAGGACGTACAGGCAGTACACCGTCCGGGGCTGGGACTTGTCCTGCAATGCGGAGACTGTACCCGGCTCAGTTATCGGCATATAGAAGCCCTTGAGCCAGAATCCGTGGGCGTTGACGTAGGAGTACAGCGGTTGATTCGTGGTACAGCAGCGGTGAACATAGTCCTCGAAATTCACGTCTGACCAGTACTCACGGTAGGGAATTCCCGGATAGAACTTCGGTGCGCCCGGGCGGCGGGTGATTATGCCCTCATTCTGCTTATTCACAGCCATGAGTTTTATCTCGCTGAAACTGCCGTCGGGCAATATATCAAAGGCATAAACGCCTGCCAATCCTTCAATGTTGCTTATCCAAGATTGAAAATCCATAGATATGCCCCCTTTTTCACGAATTTACTTCACCTATAATTATACCATGATTTTCAAGAATTTGCAAGCGTATTATACAGAATTATCACCGGATATTCAATAATTCTCTGCATTTTCCGCAAAAGCAGTACCCCAAATGACAAATGGCAGACACCGGAATGTCTGCCATTGCTTTATACTTCATTGCTTTTCTTCTGTATCCTGCGCAAGAGGACGTATACTCCTGCGCCGAGTACTATCGTGGTGAAGATACTGCCTTCGATACCGAATTCGCCGCCGGTAAGTATAGCTATATCATGTTTTGCGGTCGTGCGGAATATCGACGCTACTCCGTCAGTTCCGCTGACGCTTATTCCCCAGAGATTTCCCTGGGTGAAGTTCCATATCGAGTGTATCGCACTTATCCCCCATATGTCATCAAAAGCGATGATGTACATGGAGGCGAAAACGCCGAACAGCGCAAGGTTGAAGCCTGAAAATACGCCGTATCCGGGGTTTCCCGCATGGGCAAGAGAGAAAGCGGCGGCGCTTATTGCTACTGCCAGCCAGGTCTTATGCGAGCCGCCTATGGTGGTCATAAGGTAGCCACGGAAGATGACTTCCTCGCTCATGCCCTGCACAAGAAATCCGGCGAGGCTGAGGAGGAGAAGTCCGGCATTTGCGCCCTCAAAGGCTATGCGGTTCACGCCGGTAACGAGACTCAGCCCGGTAATTGCCGCCATAAGGCAGAAGCCTGTGAGAAGTCCACGGAGGTAATGAGCGCCGGCTTTTTCCTTCCGGAAACCCATAGAGGAAAGCGTCCGCAGCTCCATCATACGGCAGTAGACAACGCTTGTGAGTATGCCGAATATGGTACTGAAAAGCGACACTATCATAACAGCCGGTTCAGCGCTCATGATACCGGCAGTAACGCCGACCATTGTCTTGAACCTGTCACCGAATTCAAGCCGGGCAAGTTCCGGGTCTTCTGCAAGCTGGCTTATCTGGGGCATTGTGAGTATAGTCGGGGCGATAGATTCGAGTATCATTATGATAATGAAAACGACAGCGAAAGCGATGAGCTTACCGGGGAGAGATTCAGCGCCGCTGTTTTTTTCTGCTTCCCGGAACATTTTAGGTTTATAATCAAGAATTTTAGTATCCATAGTATTCTCCCTTCAAGTATACTACTATATTACCCCCATTTCCCAGAAATGTCAAGCTTTTTCAAGCTGAGCCAGCTTGACCGCCGAGCTGGAGCCAGCTCGACCGCTTCTCACGTTGCCGCTCGTTAACTCGCTCACTTTGGCAGAACATCGCATTTTGCCGTCGCTCAACCATATTTTCCTTGGTACTGTGTTCTATTCAAGTAATTCTGTATTTTTGCTGTTTTACAATTTGTACGGAGAACTCTGTATCAGTACAAACACGGTTGAGCGACGGAAAAAGTCCCGCTTCTAAAAGAGTAAGCGAGCGCAAGCAAGCGTCAACGTGGGGGCGGTCGAGCTGGCTCCAGCTCGGCGGTCAAGCTGACGCAGCTTGAAAATAAATGCTGCGGCAATATATTTTAAATAGTATAGGCAACACCATTAATTACGCATTACGCATTACGAATTACGCATTAAATTCAGGCTTGTGGTTTTCGCTAAAATTCCGCCCCCCCTGCCGCCGTTTTTTTGCCTTATAGCAGAATTAAAGTGAAAGTTCTGTGACTTCACCGGTTTTGATTTGCAAATAAAGCCTAATCATGTTATAATAAAATGATTAAGAATAATGCGTTACAAAAGGAGTAGATTTATGACCACTGAAACTTTGCTTCACTATGATGCCCCCGCTGAGAACTTTAACCAGGCTCTCCCCGTGGGTAACGGCAGGATAGGCGCTATGGTCTTCGGAAAATCCAGAAATGAACTTATCCGCCTTAACGAGGATTCTATCTGGTCAGGCGGTCTGCGCCACCGTATAAATCCCGACGCACTGGAAGGTCTTGAGGAAGTCCGCAGCCTTATCCGTCAGGGCGATATCCCTGCTGCCGAAAAGATCGCCTTCGAGAAATTGCAGGGCGTTTCCCCTAACAGCCGCCATTATATGCCCCTGGGCGACCTCTCCATTGATATGGATCTCCCCGGCAAGGCTAAGGAGTACTGCCGCCAGCTCGACCTTTCCGACGCTGTTACCGAGTGCAGCTTCACCGCCGACGGTATCCGCTTTACAAGAAGCGTTTTCGCATCTGCACCGGATCAGGTCATAGTAATAAAAATATCCGCCGACCAGCCCGGTGCTGTCTCCCTCTGCGCAGGTATCGACGGCAGAGATGACTACTACGACGACAACCGCCCCTGCGACCCGGATATTATCCGCTACACCGGCGGTACCGGCAGCCGTGACGGTATCTTCTTCGCCGCCTGCCTGGGCTGCAAGTCCTCCGGCGGAAGTATGCGCACTCTTGGCGGAAAAGTCACCGTCAAAAACGCTGACGAGGTAATGCTTGTAATATCAGTCCGCACAAGTTTCTATACCGACGACTTCGAGGAAGCTGCAAGGGCTGACGCAAGGGCTGCACTCAACCAGTCCGCTGACGAACTCTACCGCCGCCACGCCGACGACTATCGTGAACTTTTCGGCAGAGTTGAACTGAACCTTTGCAATAACAGCACATTCGAGGCTGTTACCCTTACCACCGACAAGCGTATCTCCCGTCTGAAAGGCGATGAACTGGATACTAAGGACTGTGAGCGCCTTATCCACGATAATAAACTTATCGAGCTTTACTTCAACTTCGGCAGATACCTGATGATATCCGCCAGCCGCCCCGGTTCTCAGCCTATGAACCTGCAAGGTATATGGAACGAAGATATGTGGCCTGCCTGGGGAAGCAGGTACACTGTTAATATAAATACCGAAATGAACTACTGGCCCGCCGAAAGCTGTAACCTTTCCGAGTGCCACCTTCCCCTGTTCGACCTGCTGGAACGTGTATGCGAGAATGGTCACATCACCGCAAAGGAAATGTACGGCATAGACAAGGGCTTCGTATGCCACCATAATACCGACATCTGGGGCGATACCGCTCCCCAGGACTTGTGGATGCCGGCTACTATATGGCCTATGGGCGGCGCTTGGCTCGCTCTCCATATCTTCGAGCATTATGAGTATACCCTCGACAAGGACTTCCTTGCGGATAAATACCATATCCTCCGTGATGCGGCACTGTTCTTCACTGAGTACCTCACCGAGAATTCTTCCGGTCAGCTTGTTACCTGCCCGTCAGTTTCCCCGGAGAATACCTACATCACCGATAAGGGCATCAAGGGCTGTCTCTGCGAAGGCCCGTCTATGGATTCTGAGATACTTACCGTGCTTTTCACCGACGTTATCAAGGCTTCTGAGATACTCGGTACTGATAAGGAACT
>CAMOEP010000197.1 GCA_946612185.1 uncultured Ruminococcus sp. | reverse complement strand
TACCCGTTCTCTGGCGACCTCTCCACGAGGGCTACGGCGACTGGTTCTGGTGGGGCGCAAGCGGTACAGATGCTTACAAATGGCTCTGGCAGCTTATGTATACCCGTATGACCGAGTACTTTGAACTGGATAACCTTATCTGGATATGGAACGGTCAGAGCGATACTACCCTCGTTGACCAGGCTACTTTCGATATCGCATCAATTGATATATATATGAAGCCCGACAAGGACTTCGGCAGCCGCTATGAACAGTTCCTTGCTATGCAGAATATGGTGGGCAAGAATAAACTCATCGCCCTGAGCGAGTGCAGCAGTGTTCCGGATATCGACGCTTCTTTCCGTGATAATGCGGTATGGTCATTCTTCGGACTCTGGTACGGCAAGTACCTGCGCAACGACAAGGGCGAACTCTCCGAGGAGTTCACCACAAAGGACGCTCTCATAAGGGCGTATAACTCCGACGGCGCACTTACCCTTGATGAGTATATCAAACTCCGTGGCGGCGAGCCGCTTTCTACCGGCACTACTTCCGCCTCCACCACCGCTTCCACTACTACCACCGCTTCGGCTGATACCACCGAAACTACTGCCGCTGATACCGATACAGATACGTCTGAAACTGAACAGGACGGCGGCAATAACCAGGAAAATACAGAAACTACTGCCGCTGAATGATCGTGAGGTGACAGCATGAATCAGGCTTACCAGACAGCACGCCCCCTTTCCCCGGAACAGAATTCGCTTGTGAAGAATATGCTGGACGAAATAGGCGCTTCACAGTACAAGACCGTCAGCTTCCGCCTTGAGGATACGCTGATGATACTGCCCTTTCCAGAGTACTACGACCTTTTCCTCCTTATGGAGGACGACTTCAAAATGTTCTACACCGCTTCAAAGCACACGTTCACCTTTCTTCGCTGCGAAGCGGAGGACGCTGCGGAAAAAGCCGGAATATCCACCATTGAGACTATATACAATATCCTCATGAAGAAAGCCGGCATCACCGAAAAAGCCAGAGATACCCTCATGGCGAGGGAGTGCGAACTGGTAACGTTCTTCGCCTCCCCACGCTCTTTCGGCAAGCAGCTTTTCGACAGGGCAAGACACCGGAAAAAACGCATCGCCATTGTGTCGGATTCCATTTACCCAAGAAGCGTTATTGCCAATATCATTTCCCATTGCGGCTACGATAACTGCAATGAACTGCTGCTCACAAGAGGTTCGGGAAAGTCCGCAGGCGAGGTCATCGACCTTATCATGGAAAAGACCCACACCTCCGCCGGTAAACTCCTCCACGTCGGAAGCAGTATCGAAAACGACGTTGAAGCCGCTATACTCAAAGGCTGCAAGTCCCTGCTGATAACGCCGGTTGTGCCGCTTATGGTAAAGTCCGGCAGACTGCGTGGGTGGGTGCAGTCGAAAAAGCTTTTCGACTACGACACTCCCCAGTACCTCGCTCTGCATTGCGCTTTCGGCATATACGCCGCCTACGCTTTCGATGTTCCCCAGAATAAACAGCCCCACAGCGACTTTTGCAGCGATGAGTATATGCTCGGATTCATAGTACTGGGCGCTCTCAGCCTTACTGACTTCGACGACCAGGGCAGCGACCTGCGGCGTACTGTCAAAAAGGCTCTGGAGGATAACCCAAAATGCGCTGCCGGTGCTGAGGACTTCCGGCAGATATTCCGGGCGGATTTTGCCGACTTCCTTGATAAATTCGGCTACAAGGGCTGCGATATGCCCTTTGAGTTCCTGCTCCTGCACAGCGCCGTGGGCGACCGTATGCTCCTCGACCGCCAGCTCCAGCCCTTTGAAATGCAAGCCTGGACGGACGTGAATACCGAACCGGATACCGCTCCGGTCTACGGCAGACAGGTCAGCAAAAGCGCTGCCCAGAAGCTTGCGGATAAAATGTTCCCGCCAGGGACTAAGGTACGCACTATCGCTGACAATATGCTTGACGCTATGAAGCGCAAAACCTTCGGCGGCAAAAAAAATTCCGACCAGAACTGATATTTTTTCCCCGGATATCCGCCTTTTGGCACTGATATCGACGGCGGTTCACAGCATACTTCGACACCCTTTCACACCCTTCGTCAGCCTCGCAGGATTCTCCGATATTGCGACATATTCAGTGGTTTTGCGACATTGAATCAACATGAAATCTGTGATATTATAGGATTATGTTAAATATACAGAAATCATGGAGGTAAGAAAAGCATGAACAATATGAACAGTAAGATAAAAGTGCTTATCGGTGACGATTCAGCCGGTACAGGGGTCAGCATGGCGAATAAGCTCAGAGAACGTGGTATGTACGCCTACACCAGACGCAAGGACTACAACGTTATCATCGACTCTATCAGCAAAGATCCCCCGGACGTGGCTGTGCTTGACGTTACTACCCAGAACGGCGACGCTGTTGCTATTATGAAAAGCGTCAGGAATCTGGGCGTTAAGTCTCCGGTATTCATAATCACCTCGTCTTACGATAACGAGTTCATCGAGCGTCAGGTCATGGAAAACGGCGCTTCAAAGTTCCTGCTCAAGCCCTACGACGCTGACGATCTCTGCACCGCAATAAGTTCAGCTTTAGGCGGAAAAAGCGGCGATATCACCGACGACCTGGAAATAGTCATAACCGATATCATACACCAGCTTGGCGTACCGGCACATATCAAAGGGTATCACTACCTGCGTACTGCGATACTCTATTCTATCGAGGACAAGACCCTCCTTGACAGCGTTACAAAGCTGCTCTACCCGACTGTAGCTTCCATATACGATACTACCTCCTCACGGGTGGAAAGGGCTATCCGCCATGCTATAGAAATAGCGTGGAACAGAGGGAACGTGGATACCCTCAACTCTTTCTTCGGCTATACAGTCGATACCGCTAAGGGCAAGCCTACCAATTCAGAGTTTATCGCCCTTATCACGGATAAACTGTGCCTGCGATACAAGTCGGCACTGAAAAAAGCATAAGGAGAGATACATATGTCATTCAAACAGATACCCATTACTGAACTGAAATTCAACCCCTTTACCAAAATCGGCAAGGAGTGGATGCTCCTGACAGGCGGCACTATGGAAAGCTTCAATACCATGACCGCCTCATGGGGACAGCTCGGCGTTCTCTGGAATAAGAACGTGCTTACCGCCTATATCCGCCCCAACCGCTATACCTATAATTTCGTCGAAAAAGGCGAATACTTCACCGCTTCATTCTTCGGTGAGGAGTTCAGACAGGCACTTTCGTTCTGCGGCTCACACTCCGGCAAAGACTGCGACAAAATGGCTGAGACTGGTCTTATCCCCACAGAAGTGGGCGGTGCAGTAGGCTTCGAGCAGGCAGATATGGTACTTGTTCTGCGCAAGCTTTACAGCTATGACCTTTGCGGCGAGGGCTTCCTCACTGATGACGGTCTGAATGAGCAGTTCTTCAGCAAAGACCCCTACCACAGAGCATACATCTCCGAGATCGTTGGAGTATATGTAAAGCAGTAATGCAGTAATGAATATCCCCCTGATATGGCACAATATTGCAAGTGCCGTATCAGGGGGATTTTTCTTATTCTTATTCTTTACCTTCCTCCTCAGCAGGACTATCCTCATGGGGAAGTATATCTATCCGCACCTTTTCAATAGTCTGTTCGCTGACCTTTGAGGCGGTGAGCCGGAAAACACCGGTCTGCGCCGTTTCGCCCTCCTCCGGGATATGCTCCATAACGTCAGTTACCCAGCCGCCTACGGAGGTGTAGTCGGTATGTATCATATCATCGTCAAGTTCCAGACGTTCAAGCAGGTCGCTGATACTCAGGTCACCCTCTACCTCGAAGCTGTTCTCGCCTACCCGGACAATGCTGGGGATTATCTCGTCGTCCTCGTCGTATATCTCGCCTACAAGTTCCTCGATAATATCCTCAAGGGTAATGATACCCTTTGTTCCGCCATACTGGTCGGTAACGGCGGCAAGGTGTACCTTTGAGCGCTGCATATACTTCATCGCCTCGCTGATAAGCTGCGAGTCAGCAATATGCGGCACTTCCTGGATAATGTCCCTGATATCAGTACCGCCCTCCACAAGCATCTTGAAAAATGCCTTGTTGGTTATCATACCTATGATATTATCAAGGCTTGTCTCATATACCGGCAGCCGGGAATACATCTCCCGTGTGAATATCTCCTTTATCTCCTCGATAGAAGTGCCGTACTCTATACCCACCACCTTTACACGGGGGATAAGTATCTCGTTGACGGATATCTCATCGAACTCCAGCGCACTTTTTACCAGTTCGCTTTCCTGTTCCTCGATAACGCCCTGCTCCTCGATCTCGTCGATCATGTATTTCAGCTCGTCCTCGGTAACACTGGGAGCGTCGTCGCCCTTTGACACAAGGTCTGACAGCTTATTGAGCAGGAATACCAGCGGTTTCAGAACTGCTACCAGTACCGACAATGGCGCTGCAAAGGCAAGGGACAGCTTTTCCGCATTCTTCTTGGCGTATGACTTTGGCAGTACCTCGCAGAATATCAGCACCAGTACCGTTATTACCGCCGTAGAGATACCAGCGCCGGACTTTCCGAAAAGGCTCACGAAAAGCAGTGTACTTACCGACGATGATGCGATGTTGACGATATTATTACCGATGAGTACCGCCGTAAGCACCTTGTCGAAGCTGTTGGCAAGCTTCAGGGCTTTGGCAGCTTTTTTGTTGCCCTGAGCCTCATAGTTCTTCAGGCGCAGCTTATTTACACTGGAAAAGGCTGTCTCCGCACTTGAAAACAGCGCTGAGCCTACCATCATAAGCACTACCAGTATTATCTTCCATAAATCCGATTTGTCCATATCTATCCTTTCTTTCGGGGCATATTTTCTCACCCTGATAATGACTATTTTATCACAAATCTTATAACTTTGCAAGGCTTTTGCGTACTTTCGTTACTATTGACCTTAAACACCGGGAAATTAACCGGCATTATCTCCACTAAAAGTGCAAAATATACAGAATTATTAATAATCTATTGACAAGTTT
>CAMOEP010000196.1 GCA_946612185.1 uncultured Ruminococcus sp. | reverse complement strand
TTTCCCCACCTTTGCCGATTTTTACCGGCACTGTCTTCCTAAAATCCATAGGTCGAAAATTTATGTCTTCTTATTTCCCGGCAGCTTTCCTGTATGGCGGAAAATGTATCATGGAAAGTAAATGCTGTTGCCCTGAGAAACCTGCATGAAAGCAAAAACTGCACAGCCTTACGCTCACGCAGTCCATTTATATCAGCACGCCATTACAGTGGTCTATTTCATGCTGGATTATCTGGGCAGTAAATCCGCTGTAGCGCTTTTCGTGCAGATTCATGAACTTATCCTGATAGCGAACCTTTATGCTCCCGAATCTTTTGACAGGACGAGGCCCACCAAGCAGAGACAAGCAGCCTTCCTCCGTGTCATATGGCTGATTCTGGGCAATTATCTCCGGGTTAAACATGGTAACGATATTTTTGCCGTCATAAAAAGCGATTATCCTTTTCGGCACTCCGATCATGTTTGCAGCCATTCCGACGCAGCCGTCCCTGTGATGTTCGAGAGTTTCAGCAAGGTCTTTTGCAGTCTGGACATCATCAGCAGTTGCGTCTTTTGACTTTATTTTCAGTATTATCGTGTCGTGGATGATTTCTCTTATCATAAGTATTCCTCTTTTCGCTATGAATTCTTCTGAACACTATTATATACCTTTTATGCTGCAATTTCAATACCTTTTGACAACATCGCACAGGATCTCAATGTTCGGTGTTGCCTTAAAAATCTGCGCATCATTATAGTGTCAACACGCCCTAAAAAGCTGCAATAATACGCATATCAAATAACAATTTTTGCACGTCCATAACCCAAAAAAGGCAGATACCTCATAATGAAGCATCTGCCTGTTGCAGTTTATTGAATAATGTACAGATCAGCCGAAGTATCTCTTGAGCAGACCTGCGAAAGCCTTGCCGTGGCGAGCCTCGTCTCTTGCCATTTCGTGAACTGTGTCATGGATAGCGTCAAGGTTAAGCTCCTTAGCTCTCTTAGCCAGCTTCAGCTTTCCCTCTGTAGCGCCATGCTCAGCAGCAACTCTCTTTTCCAGGTTCTCCTTTGTGGAATCGGACAGTACTTCGCCCAGGAGTTCTGCGAACTTTGCAGCGTGCTCAGCTTCCTCAAAAGCAGCCTTCTCCCAGTATGCGCCGATCTCAGGATAGCCCTCTCTGTAAGCAACTCTTGCCATTGCCAGGTACATACCTACCTCTGTACACTCGCCTGTGAAGTTGGATCTCAGACCGTCGAGGATCTCAGGGTCAGTAACGTCCTTTGCTACTCCTAAAACGTGTTCGCAGGCAAATACCAGCTCTCCGTCTTCCTTTACCTCGTTGAACTTTGAAGCAGGAACGCCGCACTGAGGACATTTCTCAGGGGGTGCATCTCCCTCGTGAACGTAACCGCATACTGAACATACGAACTTTGCCATTTTCATTACCTCCATAAAATTTATTACAGCGCCGGAAAACCCGGTAATGCTCTTTTAAACAGTGTGTTTTACTCTCTGGCTCTCCTCTGCACGCTTGGCGTCGTTGAAGCGGTCAAGTGTACCTACAAGGTAGCCTGTAATACGTCTGATACGCTGGAAAGGAACATCCTCAAACTCGAATTTCAGGTCAACAAAATCGCCGTCTGTCTTTACTGTCATTCCGGTGATATTTCTGCCGGTGTACTTTTTCTTGCCATAGGCGATATAAGCGTTGATCTCCTGCTGAGAAAGGCTTTCTCCGATAACATTCACATTCATTTAAAGCACCTCACACAATTAATACTTGACAACTGTCTGTAATTATTGTATCATATAAACAGAAAAAAATCTGTTGCATTTGCAACATCGGAGGAATTTTTATGTTACCAGAAGATAACATTCTTTTTAAAGGCGTGTGCAGCGACGACTGCAAGCGCATGATCGTATGCTTTAACACCGAGATAAGAAAGTTCCGCAGCGGAAGCTCTATCCCTATCTCTGAGGATGGCGAAAAGGTGGGCGTTATACTCTCCGGAAGCGCTAATCTCCTAAGATACGATATAAACGGTATCCGCACTATCGTGGAAACTCTCCGGGAACAGGGCGTTTTCGGTGAATTCTTCACCTTCTCCGGCTCTCACCGCACAAGCGTGGAACTGGTGGCGGAGACTGACTGCGAGGTGCTTTTCTTCCGCAGGAGCGAACTGCTCAAACGCTGTGAAAACGCCTGCGCCTGCCATTCTATGGTGGTGGACAACCTGCTCCGGCTCATGTCTGAGCGCTCTATCGCCCTCAGTGAGCGTATAGAAGTACTCAGCCAGAGAAGTATCGAGGATAAGCTGATAAGTTTTCTCCAGATAACCGAGGACAATACCCCGGAGGGCAAACAGCCGAAGATCCCTTTCTCTACTACCGCCCTTTCCGACTACCTCTGCGTCAACCGCAGCGCCTTGCAGCGTGAGATAACACGGCTTAAAAATAATGGTACTCTCACACTATCGAAGCGCCGTTTCACTTTAAATAGGAAAACTGATTGACAGACAGCCGAAAGTGTGGTATAATATGTTTTTGTAAATATAAAAAAGAAAGGACGATGATATGAATATTATCGAGATCATCAAAGCCATTGTCCTGGGCATTGTGGAGGGCATCACCGAATGGCTGCCCGTCAGCAGCACAGGTCACCTCATTCTTGTGAACCAGTTCCTGAACCTGAAAGTCAGCGACGACTCCGCCGTGAACGAGGGCTTCATCGAAATGTTCGACGTTGTGATACAACTTGGCGCTATTCTCGCTGTTGTTATCATATTCTGGTCGAAACTCTGGCCCTTCGGCACTAAAAACAACAAAGCTCCCCTTAGCAAGGACGGCTTCGGCGCTTACATCAAGACGGATATCTTCCAGATGTGGTTCAAGGTACTTGTTGCCTGCGTTCCGGCGGCTGTTATCGGTCTTATCCTGGACGACTGGATCGACGAGCATTTCTACAATCCCTGGGTCGTTGCTATTGCACTTATCGTATTCGGCGTGGCATTTATCATAGTGGAAAACCGCAATAAGAACCATAAGCCGAAAGTTAACGCCATTGACGAACTCACCTACAAAGCCGCTTTCATCATCGGCATTTTCCAGCTTATCGCTGCGCTGTTCCCCGGCACTTCCCGTTCCGGCGCTACTATCGTAGGTGCGCTCCTCATCGGAATATCAAGAACTGTTGCGGCTGAGTTCACTTTCTACCTGGCTGTTCCGGTAATGTTCGGAGCAAGTCTGCTGAAACTCCTCAAGTACGACGGCGGTTTCACAGGCGGACAGATCGTCGTTCTCGCAACCGGTATGATCGTCGCTTTCGTGGTGTCTATCTTCGTTATCAAGTTCCTTATGGACTACATCAAAAAGCACGACTTCAAGGTATTCGGCTGGTACAGAATAGTCCTCGGTATACTTGTTCTGGCTTACTTCTCTTTTGTTCACTGATAGATCATTCTGGGAAACTTCCGCTCCGGAGGTTTCCCTTTTTCTTTTTAAACATAAGTATTTTCTGTATGTTTAAGAATTTGTCCGTTCGGATTGTTCAAATTTATTGACAACAACTGTCAATAGTGATATAATTAAACTTATTAATTTCAAAGGAGGGCGGATATGTCACCTATCATCGAAATCAAAAATGTCACCAAAGAATTCAAAGTACTCAACAGGAGGGAGGGTCTGAAAGGAAGTATCAAAGACCTCTTTTCAAGAGACTACAAGACCGTCCGGGCTGTGGACAACATAAGTATGTCCATTCAGCAGGGCGAGATCGTGGGCTACTTAGGGCCTAACGGCGCTGGTAAATCTACTACTATCAAGATGATGACCGGAGTTCTTGAACCTACTTCCGGCGAGATACTCGTCAGCGGAAACGTTCCCTATCAGAGCAGGGCGAAAAATGCCCAGGAAATAGGCGTTGTTTTCGGTCAGCGTTCTCAGCTGTGGTGGGCTTTGCCTCTGGTTGAATCTTTCAGGCTTCTGAAGGATATCTACCAGATCCCCGACAAGGACTATAAGGATATGCTCGCCCTCTATAAGTCACTTGTGGATATCGAACCCCTGCTTCATAAGCCCGTCCGTCAGATGTCACTTGGTCAGCGTACCCTCAGCGATATCTTAGCGGCGTTCCTCCATAACCCCAAAATAGTGTTCCTGGACGAACCCACTATTGGTCTGGACGTTTCCATGAAGTCCAAGATACGCACACTTATCCACGCTCTGAACCAGCAGAAAAATACCACCGTTATACTCACTACCCACGATATGGGCGACGTTGACGCTCTCTGTCAGCGCATAGTCATCATCGACAAGGGTAAAATGCTCTACGATAACGATATTTCCCATTTGAAGGGATTTTTCGGCTCTTACCGCACCCTGCGCATCAGAGTTGACGGCAGTCTCCCGGAACAGGCGGAAGTCATCGGAAAACTTCTCCCGGAATGTGGTGTCAAGGCGGACGAGGAATGGATATCCATTCTCGTAAACGAGGAGAAGCTGTCTGTTATGGACGTTCTCGCCGCTTTGCAGAAGCAGTTCGCCGTAAAGGATATGCAGCTTCAGGAAATTTCTACTGAGGAGGTCATCAGGAAAATTTACGAGGAGGGTGTGGAATGAAGCTGAAAAAATACCTTACCTTCACCCGTGCAGGCATCATCGAGTCCCTGCAATTCCGCCTTGGTACGTTCGTTATGGTGGTCGGGAACCTGCTCTACCTCATCGTCATTTACTACCTCTGGCGGGCGATATACGCTTCCTCCGGCACTGACGTGGTGGGCGGAATGACCTTCACCGATACACTTATCTACCTGGTTCTCGCTACGGCACTTTTCGGATTCATGGAAATGTACACCGTCTGGGAGATCGGCAGAAGTATCCAGTCCGGAAAGATCGTCCTCGACCTGCTGAAACCCATGGAGTACCGGACGTACCTTTTCTGGTCATATTCCGGCAGTTTCGTGACCCAATTCCTGTTCACGTTCCTGCCTACGTTCATTGTGGTTGCGATAGTCACCCACGGAGCGATACCAATGGGCATAAATCTGCTGTATTTCGTCATTT
>CAMOEP010000195.1 GCA_946612185.1 uncultured Ruminococcus sp. | reverse complement strand
GGCGGTCATAGTAGCTGCGGCAAACCTCATCATTGGTCTTGCCGGTAGAATTTGTAGTCACAAGCAGGGAAATATCCGCATCGCAGTCCGCAAGCTGCTTCTCGATCTGCTCCGCCTGCTCCTGAGAGAGTTTGTCGATATTGTCGAAGATATGCTCCGGACACTTTTTCGCCAGTTCCAGCATACGAAGCACTGCCGATTTGTAGTCGCCGCCGACTATATCCCTGGTCGCCCAGTAGAACGCCTCGTTCTCGTCGCTGTCGGTGATATACGTCTGACATCTGCCGGTACGATAGAGGGAATCGTAGTTGGTATCGTTGTTTATCAGCAGCAGAAAACCGCTTCCCCTGCCCTCGTAAATGGTGTTGTAGGCGTTCTGGGCGAAGGTGTAGGGGTAGTCATCACCAATAGCGTCTGCGGTCACGACAGCGGCGTTGATGAGGTACTTCTCATAAAGCAGCTTCAATGTCTCGGAAACCTCCGCTTCCTCCGCCTCGGAAAGCACGTCCGCACCATCGTAAACAAATACGCCCTCCTGGGCATTTACCGTATAGGGCTGCTTTTCTTCCGGCTGGGTGGTTGGCTCAGCCTCGGCAGCGTCGTCGGCTTCCTCCGGCCCGGTAAACTCATCGCCCAGTTCCGGCTCAGTTTGCTCCCCGGTGATGTAGGGGGCTGTGTCCTCCTGAACTTCCTCCATGACCGGCTGTGCATCACCGACAGAACCCGTCCGCCGTCCGCAGCCTGTGGAAATAACCGCCGCTGAAAGAAGCAGTACGGCTGCAAATGAAAATTTTTTCAAAAAAATCATTCCTTCTACTTGTAATACTTCTTATATTTTAGTATAATTTAATAGAAAAATCAAGTGCAATCACTGTTTTTACAAAAATATTTTTTAGGAGCATACTATGGAATACACTATCAAGGGTAACGACATTCACGTTTTTGAGCCTGACCTCGACCTGGACGAGACTCTCGACTGCGGACAGGCTTTCCGCTGGAAAAAGGCTGAAAGCGAGTATTTCAGCGAATATACCGGAAGTTTTCTCAACGACAGCCTGCGTATTTCTCAGCTTGACAAGGAGAACTTCATCTTCCACAACACCTCCGAGGAGGACTTTCTCCGCAAGTGGTCGGACTATTTCGACTTTGCCACCGACTACTCCGCCCTGAAAACAGCCTTCTCCCAGGACGAAACTCTCGCCGCCGCCTGCAAGTTCGCCGGAGGTATCCGACTGCTTCGCCAGGATAGCTGGGAGTGCCTTATTTCCTTCATTATTTCCCAGAACAACAATATCCCCCGTATCAAGGGCATTATCGACCGTCTTTGCGAGCATTACGGCGGCAAGTTCCCCACTCCTTTGCAGCTTGCGGCGGAGACTCCCGACAGCCTTTCCTACCTCAGAAGCGGCTTCCGCAGCAAGTACATATGTGATGCGGCAGGACGTGTTGCTTCCGGCGAAACTGACCTTAATGCTATCGCTGAAATGCCTATCGAGGACGCAAGAAAGCAGCTTAAAATGATACTCGGCGTAGGGCCAAAGGTTGCGGAATGTGTGCTGCTTTTCGGTATGCATCGTGTGGAGGCGTTCCCTATCGACGTTTGGATAAAGCGTGTGCTTGCCCAGTACTACCCGGAAGGTTTCCCGGAGTTTGCAAAAGATAACGCCGGCATCGCTCAGCAGTATTTGTTCCACTACATCAGGAATCTGTCCGAATAGCAATATTTTTCAAAAAACTGTAGACATTCGGCGGCAGCTATGGTATAATTGTATTGATAAACCTGCTATTTTCCTACAAAGGAGTGTTCGATATGAATGACCAGCAGCGTTCTGCATTTCGCAATAACCTCTCAAAAAGAATAATAACTACCCCAAGTCCGGCGGCTAAAAACGCCTTCTTCTACATTCAGGAAACTGGTATCCTCAAGACCGAGGACGCTGCCGTAACTCAGCGCAAAAACCTGGAGTCCTTCCTCATCGTGGCTGTTATCAGCGGCAGCGGCGTTCTCAGTATCGGTGACGATACTTTCCCCCTGGCTATGGGCGACTGCTTCTTCATCGACTGCCGTAAGCCCCATTACTACAAAAGTTCCGAGACTGACCCCTGGGAACTGATGTGGGTTCACTTCAACGGCGCTACCTCCCAGCAGTACTATGAGTATTTCCTGTCCCAGTCACGAAACGTTTTCCGCCCGGCTATTTTCAACAAGGTGGTATCGTGTATCGGTGAACTTATCCGGGTGAACGAGGAGTGCGCCCCCAATGCGGAGGTGATAAGCTCCAGCCTTATCGTTGACCTTCTGACCACCGCCCTCACCGTCAGCGATAGTACCGAGCAGTACGACACCGCCCTCAAACAGAAGCTTGCCTCCGTGAATGCCTTCATCGAGGAGCATTTCAGCGATGACCTTTCCCTGGAAAAACTTGCCAACGAGTTCTACATAAGCAAGTACTACCTGACCCGTGAGTACAAGAAGATCTACGGGCGGACTATCTTCCAGCACATCATCACCTGCCGTATCAATTATGGTAAAAAATTGCTCAGGTTCTCCGACAAGTCCGTTGAGGAAATTGCCCACCTGTGCGGCTTCAATGACCAGAGTTACTTTGCAAGGCAGTTCAAGAAAACCGAAAACCTTACCTGCTTTGCCTACCGTAAAATGTGGAGGGACTAATGAACTGTATACTTGTTGTCGAGGACGAGGCTACTCTTAACAAGAATATCTGCATGGCACTGGAAAACGCCGGATTTTCGGCAATTTCTGCCCTTACCGCCGAGGACGCTCTGGAACTTTTCCCCCGTGCAAACCTCATTCTCCTTGATATTTCCCTCCCCGACGGCAGCGGATTCGACCTGTGCAGGACTATCCGGAACACTACCGACGTTCCCATAATTTTCCTCACCTCCTACGACGGCGAAGCGGAAATGGTGCGGGGATTCGATGCCGGCTGCGACGACTATATCACCAAACCCTTCCGGCTGAAAATACTACTTTCCCGCATAAAAGCCGTCATCAGACGGTGCAGCGTCGAACTGCCAGACATCGAACTTACTGCCGTTGAGCAGAAGCTCCTGGAGTACCTTATGATAAACCGTGAACGCTTCCTGACCCGTGAGCAGATACTCTCCTACCTCTGGGACTCTCAGGGGACGTTCGTGAACGATAATACCCTCTCCGTGAACATCAGCCGGCTTCGTGACAAGCTGAAAAATTCCGGAAAAGGGCAGATAATCACCAAGCGAGGCATTGGCTACAAATGGACAGAACAGACAAACTCATAAACAACCGTGAACCGGGGCGAATGATCCTCTGGTTCGTTGCGGTAATGGTGCTGAGCGGGCTGGCGGCGTGGTTCATCTCGGCTTTTGCCGCCGACCATATCGTAAAGCAGCAGATCAGCGCTATGCTTGCGGCGGTGGGAGGGGGAAAGTTCAACGCAAGTCCCTCCGAATACGCCGTGGCTGCCGGTATCGACAACCTGAAAAGCTTCGGCATAACTCAGGATATCGACCCTCGTTTCATGGATAGCTGGCAGAGTGTCCGTATGCTTATCTTCGGCATACTGTCCGCCTTTGCCGCCGCTCTGGACGTGCTTTGGCTCATTGCCTCCCTGCACCAGCTAAGCAGTATCTACGACCAGCTCGAACTCCTCCACGACCAGTGTCTCACCCTTTCGGATGACCTGAGCAAGTGCGCTGATAATTACGGCGACGGTCTTAGCTGCGTCAGCCGTGTGGCTGGAAGTATCAACCTTATGGCTCGCCGGGTCGCCCATGCTCAAATGAAGCTTTCCCGTTCCAAGCGTGAACTCAGCGAATTCATGTCGGATTTCTCCCACCAGCTTAAAACTGCCCTTGCAGTCGTCCGGCTGAACACCGATATGCTCACGGATATGGACTCCCTCAGCGAAAGTCAGCGTCAGCAGCTTTGCGACGAGATAGTGACCAACGTGGACAGCATGGAGGCGCTGGTTCTGGAAGCCCTGAAACTCGCCCGTCTGGACGCTGATGCGGTCAGCTACAATATGGAATGTCTCGACCTGGAGGCTACCTGTCAGAACGCAGTTGCCCGGATAATGCCTATCCTCCGCCGGAAAAATATCACCGTAAGTCTCCCTGACCTGAGTACAGCCAAGTTCCCCCACGATAAACTCTGGCTGGGCGAGGCGATAGAGAATATCCTGAAAAACGCCGCCGACCACTCCGGCTGCACACATATACAGCTTGAAGTCAGCGACACCCCTGCCCTGCTGACCCTCTCACTTACCGACAACGGCAAGGGTATCCCACAAAGCCGCATACCTGCGCTGTTTGCAAGGTTCAGCAAGTCCTCCTCCGGCACATCAATGACCAGCATGGGACTTGGTATGTCCATTGCCCGGAAGGTGGTCATCGCCCACAGCGGCGACATTTCCGTATACTCACAGGAGGGTCACGGCACTCGCTTTGACCTTGCTTTTCTCAGATAACAAAAATGCCCCGGAGCGATTTCAAATCAAATCACTTCGGGGCATTATTTTTACCTGAATTTCTAATCAACTACGATTCGATCAGCCTTTCAAACACTTTAATGTACTCATCGGCAGCCTCACTCCAGGAATTGTCGCACTTCATGGCACGCTTTATCAAAGATTCCCACTCAGCCTTGTCAGCGAAAGTTCTTCTCGCACGGCTGATAGCGTCCGCCATATCATTTGCATTGTAGGTCTTGAATGTGAAGCCGTTGCCGTTTTCACCGCCGTTGTCCCTTACCGTGTCACGCAGACCGCCAGTCTCACGGACAATTGGTATAGTACCATAGCGCTGGGATATCATCTGCGTCAGACCGCATGGCTCGCTCTTTGAGGGCATGAGGAACATATCCGAACCGGCATATATCCTGTGAGAAAGCTCAGGCAGGAATCCAAGGGATACCGACACACGGTCGGGGTAGCGTCTTGCCATTTCCAGGAAAAAGTCCTCATACATTTTATCGCCGCTTCCCAGTACTGCAAACTTCACGCCAGTCCTGACGATCTCCTCCATCATGCAGCGGATAAGGTCAAGTCCCTTGTGGTTCACAAATCGGGTAACTATGCGAATAA
>CAMOEP010000194.1 GCA_946612185.1 uncultured Ruminococcus sp. | reverse complement strand
GCCTCAGCACCGTTCGAGCCAATGCGGAAATCAGCGGAGGTTGCGCCGGTCAGGTCGATGCCCTTGAAACCGATGTAGTCGCCGTTTTCGATGTACGCAACGTCCTTGCCGCCCTCGCTGCAATCCTCGTTATTTATGCCCTTCATCACATCATAGCTTTCCGCCTCAATAACGTCGCCGCCGGAACTTGTCCCCTTCAGGCGGAGGATATGGGAGGACTTGCTGAGTATCCTGCCGTCCACGTCGGTAACGTAGATGCGGTAGTTTCCTTCAATTTCCGGAGTGCGTATAGAAGTTGCGAAAGCGTTTGCTCTGGTCATATCAGCGCCCTTTTTGAAACTTTCCGTGCCGTCGGGGGCTATCCAGACGATGCCTCCAGCCTTGCGGATAGGCAAAGTGCTTCCGGCGGAAGTCTCGCAGCTTGCAGGGAAAGCGTAGTCAGCGGCGGAGATGATGTCCTCCCGGACAAGTGCCCTGTATTCGTCGGTAACGCCGGAATTCAGGCAAATTTTGTACTGCGGAAGCGGCCACACGTTATCCGCAACGACGATAGGCTTATCTATCTGGCTGTCGGGGGGATTCACGCCCATTTTGCAGACTGTAGCATAAGTTCCCTTGATAGTCAGGTGGTGCTTTTTGCCGTAGTCCTCGCAGTTGATAGTGTAGGTAACGTTGGGGCTTATCTCAAGGACGTTGTTCAGTTCCTCGACGTAAGCCGTACCCTCATCGTTGTGCAGACCGTAGGTAGGCTGCCACTGTGCGGCGGCAGGGATACCCTGGACGTAGTTCTCGTTGATGACAGTTCCGGGCATCTGACCGATAGTGTAGATACCGCCGCTGTCGTGGAGTCGGTTGAGGGAGTCGATAACACGGTTATAGCAGACCATATTATCCCGGCAGGTCTTGCTGTCGGTGAAGTTGCACCAGCCCCAGCCCAGGTGGATACCATTATAAGCGGTCTGGCGGATAGTGTTGCGGAGGATCTTCACGGAGTCCGCATAGTAAGCAGTAATGGCAGCGCAGCCGCCGAAGCCGTGAACCACGCTTATCTGGTAAAGCAGGTTGTCGGATATCTCGATATTCTTGCAAACTCCCTCCACGTCCTTTGGGAACTTCTCATGGTTATCCCAGGAAGCGTCGCCAATGTAGACGTGCTGAGGGTGACTGACGGTGATACCGCTGGAAGTGATATCGGTTATGAAATTGCCGGTAACGCTGGCATTTGTTACATCATTTGACATAGAAAGACCGTCCGCACCAGTATGCTTGATGACATTATCCCTGAAAACGATGTCAGTACTGCTTGTGATATTTACCGCCGCCGGGAAAGTGTCAGCCATTTCGTACTTGCGCTTGTGCCAGTTGGAGTCAGCGAAAGCGATATAACTCTGCGCCGCCTGACAGGTAGCTTTTCCGTGAGAACCGGCAACTTCCGTAAGCTGATACTCGGTATTCGCAAAAGTTATCCCCGAAAAACTCAGTCCGGACACACGCTCGCTCAGGTTCTTTCCGGCAATAACTATAAGCTGCTCCGCTGAGGGCGCTTCAACGTCGGCGCTGGACATATCCTCCCAGGCGTAGGGGTAGTAGTACAGCTTATGGGCAGTCTTATCGAAGTAAAATTCGCCCGGTTCGTCCACGAAGGACAGCGAGTTATAGAGGGTATGAGTGCCGCCGGTTGAGAAACCAGCGTTCCAGCCGGGGGTCTGGGCGATAGCGCCGTAGGGCTGCTGGAGGTACATGACCAGCGAGCCGTTTTCCACCTTGATATCACGGGTGCAGACGATATTCTCATTCCAGGTCGTGCCGCCCACGATCTCCACGTCGTCGAAGTTTGAGGGTATCCGTGGCACTTTGTTGATATCGTAAGCGATACCGTCGCTGCGGCTGCCGCTGTCCCATGCCCACGAAGCCTGACCAGCGGTGACGGAGTACGTTCCCACGCCGCCCTTTGACTGTAGAGTAACGCTGCCCATTCTGGCACGGTGGTCGTTGACGTAGAGGTTGCGCAGTTTCACGTCACGGTCAAGGTCGGCAACGTACAGCTTGTCGCCGGACTTTTCCCAGCCAGTGACTTTTGAAGCGCCGTTTATCACGGGAGTTTCGCCGGGATAGGCGGTATAATTGATATGGAAGCCGTTGGTAGCTGAGTCTCTGGTATCGAAAACCACCGGCTCACTGATGCGGTAGTCGCCGCCGTGGAGGTAAACGGTGATATCGCAGTCCATATCGCCGCAGATCTTCCGCACCTTGTCCCTTGCGCCGGCAAGTGTCCTCAGAGGCGAAGCGGCAGAACCGTCAGCGAAGTCGTCGCCGTCGGGTGAAACGTAGATAGCGATACCCTCCCCGGCTGCGTCCGCCGGGACAAAGTTCACCGGAGCAGCCTGTACGAAAAGCGCAGTACTGAGCAGGCCGGCGAAAACACGTCTGAATCTTCTTACTGTCATAATAATTTCCCCTTTGCATGAATTCCCTTTGACTCATGCCCTAACACACTTATCAATCACATTATAGCAAATTACCCTAAAAATGTCAACAGTTTATTAACTTATTGTAAACTTTATTCAATATGTCCACCTGTTTTTCATTTTGTGGGTTGTAAGTTTACTTAAATATCTGATACTATTAACATAAGGTATATAATTGAGTTTGGCGGTATATAATTGATTTTTGGCGGCGAACCGGGAAATTTCGCCTGTTAGGGAGAATCAGGAAATTTGCTTTTGAAAAGGGGAAATCATATGAAACGTTCATTTGCCTTATTATGTGCATCTGCTGCCTCTGCGCTGGTCATCGCCGGAAGCAATTTCACTGCCTCCGCCGACAACCCCCTTGCGCAGAATGTCTACACCTCCGACCCTGCGCCTATGGTTTACGGCGATACACTGTATATGTACACCGGTCACGACGCTGACGGCGCAAGCTATTACACTATGCCCGACTGGAAGTGCTACTCCACCACCGATATGAAAAACTGGACTGACCACGGCACTGTCCTGGCAGACACCGACTTCAAATGGGCTGAAAAGAATACCGCCTGGGCTGCACAGTGCGTGGAGCGCAACGGCAAGTTCTATATGTACGTCACCCTCGTCCCCGCTGCCACCGGCGGACGTGCCATCGGCGTAGCTGTGTCGGATTCGCCTACAGGCCCTTTCAAGGACGCTCTGGGCAAGCCTCTCTGCGGCCCTAACTGGGACTTCATCGACCCTACAGTTTACATTGACGAGGACGGTCAGGCGTACCTTTACTTCGGCAATCCCCGGCTGTATTACGTCCGCCTGAACGAGGATATGATCTCCTACTCCGGCGATATCAACAAGGTCGATATGACCCAGCAGGCTTTCGGAGTCAAGGAAGACCATACCACATATACCGAAGGCCCGTGGTTTTACCGCCGTGGCGACCTTTACTATATGCTCTACGCCGCAAACGGTGTTCCGGAGGATATCCGCTACTCCACAAGTCCCTCACCGACAGGCCCGTGGACTTACCGGGGAGTCATCATGCCAAAGCAGGGCGGAAGTTTCACCAATCACTGCGGTGTTGTGGACTTTCAGGGTCACTCCTATTTCGCCTACCACAACGGCGCTCTGCCCGGAGGCGGCGGCTTCCAGAGGTCAGTGTGCGTGGAGGAATTCACCTACAATCCGGACGGCTCGTTCCCGGAGATAAATATGACCAAACAGGGCGCAAACCAGCTTCACCCCGTTGATCCCTACAGCCGCACCGAAGCCGAGACTATGAGCTGGTCAGAGGGCATCGAGACTGAGGTCTGCTCCGAGGGTGGACGAAATGTGGGATTCATCGAGAACGGCGACTACATCAAAGTGAACTGGCTGAACTTCGGTGAGGGCGCTGAAAGCTTCACCGCCAGCGCTTCCTCCGCAGGAAACGGCGGAACTATCGAGCTTCACCTTGACAAAAAGGACGGTAAACTGGTAGGTTCGTGCGAGATACCACCCACCGGCGGCTGGCAGGAGTGGAAGGAGTTCACCTGTCCGGTTTCCGGCGCTGAGGGACAGCATGACCTGTACCTGGTGTTCAAGGGCGGCAGCAGCTACCTTCTGAACGTGGACTGGTGGAAGTTCAACGCTCCTGAGCCGGAAGAACCGGTTATCCCCGGCGATATCAACGGCGATGAGCGGATAAGCGTATTCGATATGGTTTCTGCGACCGAGGGACTGAGCGACGGTTTCCCGGACAAAAAGTCCGAGCGTGCGGCAGACGTTGACAAAAGCGGCACGGTGTGGGTTTCCGACCTGGTGCTTTTGCAGGAGTACCTCTGCGGACAGATAAGAAGTTTCCCAATTGCTGACAAAACATAAGAAAATCCCCCGGAATCGGCTAAAATAAGCCAGTTCCGGGGGATATGTTTGTATTGTTATAACATCGAGTGAATTGCGTCGAATATTTTACAAGCGGTATAGGGACTGTTCATGGTGTACAGGTGGATACCGTCAACGCCCTCAGCGATAAGGTCGGTTATCTGGTCGGCGGCGTAGGCGATACCTGCGTCACGGAGGGCTTCGGGGCAGTCGCCGTAGCGGTCAAGCACACGGACGAACTTCGCCGGCAGTTCCACTTTGCAGATCTTCACCATTCGCTCTATCTGCTTCTTGTTGGTCACGGGCATGATCCCGGCTTCAATGGGTACGCTGATGCCGGAACTGCGAGCCTTGTCCCGGAAGTCGTAGAAGTGGCGGTTATCCAGGAAAAACTGCGTGATAAGGCAGTCAGCGCCGCAGTTTACCTTATGGGCAAGCCAACCTATATCCTCCTGGGAATTAGCGCTCTCCGGGTGAACCTCCGGGTAGCAGGCGGCGAAAATGCTCAGGGAGGGGAAGTTCTCACGGATAAAGCTGATAAGGTCGCTGGCGTGGGGAAAATCGCCTGAAATAGCGCCGGAATCTGCCGGAATATCGCCACGGAGCGCCAGAACGCCTGTTATCCCACGCTCCTCCAGGCTCTCCAGTATCTCCCCTGCCCTCTCACGGCTAAGTCCCACGCAAGGCAGGTGCGCCATGCTGTTAAACCCATAGCGGCTGACGATATCGGAGGCGATGCGGATAGTTTCAGCGCCGTT
>CAMOEP010000193.1 GCA_946612185.1 uncultured Ruminococcus sp. | reverse complement strand
GGGGATTATCTCCGCCTTTATCTCCTCATGGCAGGCAGCGGCACGGCTTGATGAGCGGCGGAAAAGTTTTAGCCTGTTCCACTCCTGTTCAGCGTCCGCATTGGCGTTATCGGACGAACCTGTTTCGTCCTGAGTGATGATAGCGATGTTGTTGTAGAGGTGGTTGAACTCCTTAGCTTTCCGGTCAATCTCACGGCGGATTATCATGTCAAGGGTTATGACGCAGCTTCGGTCGTCGATAAGATGAACGTTTGCAAGGGAGTTATTTTCGGAGGCGATATATCCGGCAAGTCTCCGGTCGGAGTCCATACGCATCATAATGGGTATCTCGCACTGATTCTCCTGGAAAACTTCTTCAAGCTGTAAAGCGCAGTGAACTGCGGTGTCGATGTCCTCAATGGTGATAACGGCGTAGGTGTAGGGATTCTCATTCGTTTTCCTGCGCATGAACTGGTAGAAGTCGATGTGCTGGATATTGAGCGGGTGGAAGTTTATTTCCAGTACACCGTCCGCAGCGTCTTTTTTCAGGGTGATGCTGTTGCTTGTGATGTCGAAGGAATCCGGGCTGAACTGGTTGATAAGGTCAGCCATTTTCGCCTTGATATTAGTGTCGAAAACGTCGATGATGATATCGTTCTTACCGGTGACGATACCCAGGTTCATAGCCTGAAGTACAGCCTGCTGACCGAGCTGACCCAGACCCACCACAAGCAGGTGAACGTTCCAGTTATCCAGCTTGTCGCCGGACTTTTTGTGAATGTAATGGAGGGGCATTTCGCTGTACATACGGCTTATCTGCATTTCCGGGAATCCCACCATTTCAAGGTCAAAAAGAGCGCCGTTTCCGGCAGAGGAGTCGTAGTAGCCGGCGATCATTCTGCCGATTCCTTCCTCCTCGCATCTGAGGGAGACTTTAGTGCCGGGGGCAAGGGAGATGCGGTCGGTGCTGTCGTTCTCGCTCAGGCGGAAAAGCTGTAGCAGGGAGAAGTTGCGGATAGATGAGTTCTCGAAAAGGATAACATTGCTCGCCTCACTGATATGAGTTTTGTAAAACAGCCCCTCCAGTTCATTTTCCGCAGCTTTGAGAGCGTCAATATTATGAACCATATGTCCGGACTTGTTCAGGTTATAAAGTTCGTCCTGGGGAACGTTTTCGGTGGTGATAATGTGGATACATACCTTTTTGGGGTCGATGCTGCTTTTTTTCAGCATTGACCGCACGTCATCGTTAAAGCCGAAAACGACGATATGCTTGCAGTTTTTGCCACGCTTGAAGCCAGTTATCAGCCGGAGGATATTCTCCAGGAACTTGTACATGAATGAGATAGTGCAGTACGGGGCAGTAAATACCGCAAGACAATAGGCATAACCCACGCTTTTGGCGGCGATAGAGGGGTTGTCCTTCATAAACGCAACAGCGTCCTTTATGGTAACGGTCGCCTTGAATCCGAAGGCATTTATGCTGTTCTGGAGAACCAGCAGAAGCTTGAAGAACGGCTCATAATTCTGGTAATAAATGATACCTTGAGCCGTTGCGATGAGGAACGAGAGAATGGCTAAGATGAATATTAACCGGGTGGTGCGCTTAGCAGATTTTCCTTTCATTACTTCCCGTCCTTTCCGTTTTCACTCAGAGGAGCGAGGAATTTCTCAGCCGCATCTGTAAGCTGTGAGGTGGAGTATATCGGGTAATATCCGGATATTCCGGTAACGAAGTCAGAGGTGTAGATAATGGGACTTCCGGAGGGTGCAGCGGCGAATTTGCTGATATTGTACCTTACGCTGAAATCTGCAAGGTTGATGAGCCATGCGTCCTTACCGTCCCAGACTGCGAAAACGTTTCCGTCGGCAGCGGGCAGGGAGGTCAGCATAGAAGCGGCAGAGTTATTATTACCGGAAATACTGCCATTGGAATCCTCGCTGAATTCAAGTGCCAGACTGCGCCCGGTGAATCCTTCCAGGTTCATTTCGTAAAGGCGGTTGTCACGGCAGAGTACAGCGAAAGTATCATCTGTAAGCGGCATTACTGAGACAGGTTCCTGGCTCGTTCCGTCAAGTGAGATGACCGACTTTACTGCGCCGTCCGAGGCATTTACCAGAACCACGCTTCTGTCACTGAGGAACACTCCGACTGTATCGTCCGAGAGCCAGAAAACGTGGAGTATCTCAGCAGCGTAGTCGGTTTCAGCGAAGAAGCCGGCGGCAATGGAAGTACCGCTTGCAGGATCCCATATTTCAATGGTAGTACCGGTTTTTTCGCTGTCTTTGTACTCGCAGGCGATAGCAGCACGACTGCCGTGGAATGAGCAAAGTCTGTTGTAAATGGTCTTTTCACGGCTGGAAGAAGTTAGACCTGACCAGACGTATACACTTCCGTCGCCGGAGAGAAAAGCAGCGTCTACGCAGTAGTCGTACATATAGAATACGCCGGAATCACCGTGGAATATTGCAGCGGAGGTAATATCGAAAGGCGGAGCGTTCTCGATGAGCTGCACTGACAGAGAGTCAACGTCCACAAGGAGAAGCTTGTTCTGCGTCCTGTCCATACCTGAACTGCCAGCCTGAACAGCCTGGACTGCCAGTTTGTTATTGGAGCAGAAAGCGGCTTTGGCGACGGTGTAGTCCTCAAGTTCCTCCACAAGCCTGCACTCGCCGGAATCGGGGGAGTAGATGTAGAAATGGGGGATAGCGTCGCCGGAATTGCTGTAGGAATCGTTGGGGAACTCCTGAGCGGACAGGCAGGCAGTTTTTCCGTCAGACGACACGCCCAGAACGTTGTACTTGTAGATATGTTCACCGGCATCAATTGCGGTAAATCCGGGGTTAGCCTCCGGGAACTGGATGTAGGCGGTATTGGAGTAGTCATCGCAGGTGACGTATTTTCCGAGACTGTAGCTGCACAGTGAAACGGAAGTTGTAAGAGTTTCCACGAGGTATGCAGCAGGGGAAGCATTGCTGCCAACGTAGTTCTTGGCGCTTACAACGTACTCCTCGCCTTTAGAGTTCATGAGCATGATAAGACCGCTGGACGTGAATGAAACGCAGGCGATATCGCAGTCAAGATTGATGTTGTTTATGAGACTGCCGGTATCGTAGTTCAGGAATGAAATGGTATTATTCGTAACTATCGCCATTACGTCGCAGTCAGAATCTATTTCAGACTTCTTAAACAGGAATGTTTTGCCTGTATCTTTGAAATTCACAGGCAGGGAAGTAGTCCATACGGCTTTTGACAGCCCTTTTTCGTAACGCTGGATAGTGGTAGCCGTGTCAAGTGCGAAAACATCGGAAGTCAATACCACCGGGTCATCACCGGCAAAGCTGATATTGACCGTGCGGATATTTCCACCGTCAGAACCGGGAAGTTTAGTAAAATACTGCTCTTTCAGCTTCTCCCCGGACGCATCATATCCGCTGAGGATATTGGTATCGGAGTTGTAGAAGTAGGCGATATCATTAATGATCCCCTTGAACTCCTGATTCATACCGAACGTAAGTGAACCGACGAAAAATTCGGTTGCGCAGGAGTTTGCTTTCTGCTCGCCGGTAGCCTTGTCAATGTACTGAACGAAGATCTCCGAGCCGGGGATAGTTGCTCCTCCGGGCATTTCTTTCTTGTCGTTATACACACGCAGGATATACTCTCCGCCGTCCAGGACATCGTTGCATAAGCCGCAGTTTTCGGGAATATCCGACTTCCAGATGACCTCGCCGTCCACACCGCTGAGTTTCCAGACTGTACCGTCCTTATTGGAAATAAACAGGTCGCCGCCGGTGCCGGGTTCTTCCTCGTCAACGGCGTGGGCAAAGGCGGAGTACACAGTACCGAAAACGGAACTTGGGCTGTAGGCAAGGTTTCCGGGAGCAGCGGTGGTATCGAAGTAAGTACCGGTCTTGTCGTCAGGAATATCATAGAAAACCTTCAGTTCATCGCTTCCTTTTGAGGAGGCAAAGTCGCCGTCGCCGGTTATCTTCTTTATCAGGCTGCCGGACTGAACGTCCCAGAAATAGACACCGGTTGCGTCCTGGGAAACTATGGACTTACCGCCGCCCATGAAGGATATCTTCTCAACGGCGCAGTCGTGTTTCAGGGCAATTCTTGGGGCAGTATTCCTTGCGCTGTACATACCCAGTTCACGGGAGAGAGCGTACTCAGCCTCCGTAACTACCGGCTTATCGCTGCCCTTTGTGGGGAGCGCTTCAACAGCCTTGCGGACTGCGGGTATAAGTGAACGGTCCTTGAAAAGCTTCTCGGACTCCGCAGCCAGGTGTCCGGCATTCTCAACGAGCAGGTCTTTGTTCTGCTGCTGGATCTGTTCATTCTGCTGCTGGATCTGCACATTTTTCCGGCTGATAGTAACTGATGAGTAGACGCTGATAATGGTGATGAGCGAGAGGATACCGAAAACCGTTCCGAACACTTTTCGTCTGCGGGCAGCTTCACGGCGCTTTTCACGCTGGTACAGGTCATTGAAGTCGCAGCCCAGCAGGGGAGCGGCGATGCGCAGATACTCGGTATCCAGCTTCTTCATGGACTCTTTCAGCGTGCCGGCAGTGATATTTGCGGCAAGCGGCTCGACCTCCACCTTAACGGTAACTTCCTCACCCTTTTCGTTGGTGGTAGTGACCTCTTTGTAGGTCAGGGCTTCCGGGAACGCCTTCTGAGGGTCGCCGTGGACGAGGAGAGTGATGACGTTCTCGTTGGTATTGCCGTGGAGTTCACGGAAATGGGTAAGTTCCTGGGCGCACCACTTGGACTCGTTGTATTCCGGGGAGCAGATGACGATGAGAAACTCCGATGACTCGATAGCGTTTCTTATGTCCTCGCTTAGGTCGCTGCTGGACTGGAGTTCGGAAACGTCACGGAAAATGCGCCATTTCTCGTGGCTATCGCCGGCAAGGTTCTTGGGAGGCTTGTAGGCTTCCAGAAGTTTTTGCAGTTTTTCAGCCGCCTGCATATCAGGTTCAAGGTGTCTGTAGCTGATAAATGCTTTATATTTATAGTCTGACATAATCTTCTCCTATGTTAACTCGTACCGCAATACAAGTCATAATTTATTTTTAGAACCTGTCCACATAGGGTGAATGTACGGATTTTCAGGCATAATTTTGT
>CAMOEP010000192.1 GCA_946612185.1 uncultured Ruminococcus sp. | reverse complement strand
CCTGAACCCCCTTTTTCCCCACCTTTGCCGATTTTTACCGGCAAGTTTTCCGGATTTCCAAGATGGTACAGACCCTTACCAGCCTGTCGCCGGAAATAATTCCGGCGCATGGCTTTCTACGGAAACCGGTAGTTTTCCATTGTATATCAGAAAATGCTTCACGGAAAGTAAATGCTGCTGCCCTGAGATTTAATTTGAATATCCCATGTAATTGATACTGCCCAATAAATCAAGACTTGCTATTTATAAGAAAATATGTTATAATAGAGTATCAGTCACAGGTCTGATTATACATTTTAGGGTGAAAAACTTTTGAAAGAGGTATTTATATGAAAAGATTTGCAGCAGCAGTTTCAGCAGCAATAATGGTTTCGGCTATGTCCGGAAGCTTTGCTGTAGCCGGGGACGATCCTCAGCTAAAACCAGAACTTTCACTTCCCAGGGTCGTTCTTTCTGAGGACGATGTTAAGGAAAACCGCAATGTTAAAGTATCCCTTGAACTTAGCGGCGCTGACAAAAGCTATTCTTCATTTGAATTCTGGACACAATTCGATGACAGACTTGCCATTCCGGTGGACAGCAAAGGTCTGCCGAAAATCAAATTCGGCAGCGGTGTTGAGAATATGCAGACTGCCGTGGCTGCAAACAGCTACTACGATCATAAGAAGCAAAAGCTGGTGACGGTGAACGGTGTCCGCACCATTGGCGCAGCATACAGTGATATCGGTTCAAGCGGCACGGTGTTCACAGTTACGCTTACACTTCCGGAGGACGCAAAAGCCGGTGATGTATTCCCCCTCAACATTATACCTATGAACAGAGAAACTGCCAATAACGACTTTGTAAGCAGCATATTCATGAACAGCGCCCGTGACGAATCCGGACAGCAGATGCAGAACTGGCTTTTCAGCAAGGGTCTGAACGGCGGATATATCAAGATAACTTCCGACGGCACTGATGACAGTATGGGCGATGTTACCGGTGACGGACGTGTCTCATCGTCTGATATCGTGGCGGTTTTACAGTATACGGCTAATTCGGAAAAGTACCCTATCCGTCCGGAACTGCTTGAAAACGGCGATGTTAACGGCGACGGCACAATAAATGCCCAGGACGCATATATTATCCAGCAGTATGATGCAAAGGTCATCACATGCTTTTCGGCAAAATGATGTAAGGCAACACCGCACAGAGATTGCGGCGCAGATGCGCAGTCAGACGGTCTTTGTGCGGTGTTGTCTAAATACTCACTAATTAAAGACAATAAGCATATAATGTAACGTATCACAAACGGCACAGCGCTGCTTTCCCTAAAGGGGTGATACTTTGCAGAACCAGCGAAACGACCGGCTTTCCTGCACGCTTGCAATGCCCTCGTACACCTACGCCAAAAAGGCTGAGGGACTTCTGCGTCAGCGCAGCAAGGCTGTAAAGATAGTCCGCCGGGAACAGACCAGTGTATCCGGCTGCGGCTATGATATCGTGGTATCAGGCAACTGTCAGGCTGCCAGGGCTATACTCGACAGGGCTTCCGTACCGTATACGGAGGTGAGCCATGACAGTTAATTTCGACAACGCCGCTACCACTTTCCCGAAGCCTGTAAGTGTACGGCAGGCTGCGGCTAAAGCTATATCAGAACTCGGCGGCAACGCCGGGCGTGGCGGTCATGACCTCGCCAGACGCACCTCAGATGCAGTTTACTCCGCCCGTGAAACTGCCGCTTCATTCTTTGGCGCTTCCCCGGAGAACACCGTTTTCGCCCTCAACTGTACCCATGCGCTGAATATGGCGATACAGGGTATCATGAGCGAGGGCGGTCACATGATAATCAGTTCTATAGAGCATAACTCGGTTTCCCGCCCTGCCTATGCGCTTTTCCGACAGGGAAGAATATCCCTTTCCTGCGCTGACGCTGATACTGACCCGGATAAGACCGTGGAAAACTTTCGCAGCCTTATCCGCAGCGACACAAAGGCGGTGGTCTGTACCGCTGCCGGAAACGTTACCGGGCAGATAATGCCGTACCGCCGCATTGCACAGTTTTGCCGTGAAAACGGGATATGCTTCATCGTTGACGGCGCTCAGGCTTGCGGAGTTCTGCCGCTTACCCTTGAGGACGGCTTCAATATCCTCTGCACAGCCGGTCACAAGGGGCTTTACGGCATTACCGGCACAGGTCTGCTCATTAGCGACGGACTTTTTCCCATAAAACCCATAATACAAGGCGGTACAGGCAGCTCTTCCTCGCTGCTCACTCAGCCTTCACTCCTCCCGGAGTCACTGGAAAGCGGTACACTCAATACCCCCGGTATTATGTCGCTGAAAGCCGGTATAAACTTCGTTTCCCGAAAGGGTATAGATAATATCCGGGAGCATGAGGAATCTCTCTGCCGTATCTTTATTGACGGTCTGCGTGAGATACCCGGCACTTCAGTCTACCGCAGTCCTGATGCAGAGTACGTTCCCATAGTCTCGTTCAATATATCCTCCGCAAGTCCGGAAAAGACTGCGGCTATGCTGGCACAGCAGGGTTTCTGTCTCCGTGCCGGCTACCACTGCGCTGCCCTTGCTCACGCAAGTCTCGGCACAAAACATGGAACTGTCCGCTTCTCTCCGTCAGTTTTCAGCCGTGAGGAGGACGTTCACCGACTCCTTCGCCTGCTGGGGAGTATTCAGGAAAATAAGGCGGATTTGTGATAAGTTAAAGAAAATATCACAAAAACTATTGAAATTATCTCAGAACGTGGTACAATAATATATGTGGATATGCGCTTGCCGTTGCTCCGCAGTTTTTTGCTGCGGAGCATCTGAGAGACTTTCCGCATAAAAACCATAGAAAGGCAGTGAAATATGCCAACTCTTGACAGTCTGAAATACGCCTTTGAAAGTGTTATAAGTACACTTACATACAAAGATATTCTGGACGTTATAGTCCTTGCTTATATATTTTACCTTCTGATAAAACTTATCAGCGAAACAAGAGCCGGTCAGCTTGTAAAGGGTATACTGCTTGTTGTTGTAGGATACTTTCTCAGTACACTTCTGGAGCTTAAAGTAATAAAGTATATACTCGAAAAAGCGCTTGATATCGGTCTTTTAGCTACTATCATACTGTTCCAGCCGGAACTGAGGCGTGCCCTTGAAAAGTTCGGACGAACAAGGCTGGGCGTTACGTTCCTGGGACTGAGCCAGTACAGCGACGACGTTACCCAGAACTGGGAGCGTGCTATTACGGCAATATGCGAAGCCTGCGGGGAACTCTCCGCCACCTGCACCGGCGCTCTCATCGTTATCGAGCGTCAGGTAAAGCTGGGCGAGCAGATAGAAACCGGTACTATCCTGGACGCTATCCCCTCAAAGGAACTTTTCGGAAATATATTCTTTACGAAAACACCTCTCCACGACGGCGCTGTTATTATGCGAAACGGCATTATCCATGCAGCCGCCTGCTTCCTGCCAAAGCCCCAGAATGATGCGGCTATCAACAAGAAGCTGGGTTCTCGTCACAGAGCCGCTATCGGTATGAGCGAAAACTCTGATTCCGTGGTAATTGTCGTGTCCGAGGAGACAGGTCAGATATCCGTCGCAATGAACGGCGTTCTCACCAGAGACTACGACCCTCAGTCCCTTAACAAACTCCTGCACCAGGAGATATTCTTCACCGACGAAAACGGCGGAACTCAGAAAAAGGGTCTTTCGTCCATTATCGAAAGGAGGAAGAAAAAGTGAGCAGTCAGAATAAGATACAAAGAACTAAAAAACGAGCTAAACAGCATAACCTGCCACATATGATACTGGCGATATTCCTTGCTATTTCGGTATGGTTCATAGTCTCAATGACACAGTACCCCTCAGTGCCTAAGACAATAACACATATCCCCCTTTCCATTGACATAACTGATACTGCCGCTGCTGCGAACGGTCTTAGCGTTATAAGCTGCGATGTAGATGAGGTAACGGTGGAACTGCTGGGAAGCCGTACTCAGGTTGGTAATCTCAATAACGAGAATATCGAAGCATATATCGACGCTGACAGCGTTTCCACCACCGGAACAAAAAACCTGACCGTCCGTATAAAAGGCGGCAGAGGCGTTAATTTCGAGGTAAAAAGCATCACCCCGGAAACCGCAAATGTGGTTTTTGATAAGTACGATACAAGGGAATTCGATGTAAAGCCTAAGATACCCAACGTTTCCTTTACTGAGGGCAAGGCTATCGACCCGGACGAATTTACCTGCGACCCGGCAGTTGTCCGTATCAACGGCCCATCGTCCACGCTGGATAAGATATCCAAGTGTAACGCTGTGTCCCTGAAAGAAATGGAACTGGACAGTTCCTACGTTCTTCAGGCTGATGAACTCCAGCTTTATACCGAGGACGGCGCACTTATCGACCAGTCATCACTGAAATTCTCAAGCATGAACTTCAATATCAATATCCCTGTGCGTACTCAGAAAACTGTCGGACTGACCGTGGATATTGCCAATGCGCCTTCCGGCTTCGACAAGAGCAGTATCGGCTTCAAGCTGTCTACTGACTCCATAACCCTTGCCTGCAATAATACCCAGACCGAGATACCGGATACTCTTGAAATAGGCAAGATACCGCTCAATGACCTTGATCTGGGATACTCAAAGGTGTTCAAGCTGAGCAATATCCTTGAAAATACCGAGTATATCAACCTTTCAGATACCGAGACAGTTACCGTTACTCTGGACGATTCAGGACTTTCCAAGTTAGACCTGAACCTTGACCCGGATAAGATAACTATAAGCAATGCACCGGATACGGGGTATGACTATAATGTGCTGACCCAGAAGCTTTCAGTATCAGTTGTAGGCCCGGCAGAGGTTCTGAGCGAGATAACCGCTGATGATATCATCGCTGATGTTAATCTGCTAAATGCAGAGATAGCTTCCAGTCAGTTCAATTACTATGCTAACTTCTCATGTTCAAAGTACGATAATGTATGGGTGATAACCAATACCCGCATATCCATTGAGCGTACTAAGAAAGAGTCGGAAGCAACTACCGCTTCATCAAGTGAATGACAAAAAAAGCAGGCGCTTTTGCCTGCTTTTTGCTTTAGGCAACACCGCACAAAGACCGCCTGACGGCTTTGCAGCGCATATACTTGC
>CAMOEP010000191.1 GCA_946612185.1 uncultured Ruminococcus sp. | reverse complement strand
TAGTGGATAGCGGTGATATGAACTCCTCTCTTAGCCATCATGTAAGCCGCAACAGGGCTGTCGATACCGCCTGACAGAAGCAGCATAGCCTTTCCGCTGCTGCCAACAGGCAGACCGCCTGCACCTCTGAGATTTTCGGCGTGAACGTATGCGTTAGTGTCTCTTATCTCAACGGTAACAGTAACCTCCGGGTTCTTAACGTCAACGCTCAGATTCGGGAACTGCTCAAGGAGTACCGCACCCAGTTCTGTGCATATCTCAGGGCTTTTCATGGGGAACGCCTTGTCAGAGCGCTTGGCGTTCACCTTGAAAGTGCTTGCGCTGCCTAAGATGTCGGAAAGGTACTCAATGCTCTTTTTGGTGATGTCAGCGAAGTCCTTCTCGCAGACGCAGGCACGGCACAGTGCAGCGATTCCGAATATCTTGCTTACTCTGTCAACTACGTCCTGGAGGTCGATATCCTCGTCAAGAGGGGTGATGTATGTAGTGGACTGAGCGCTTGTAAGCTCGAATTTTCCGAGACTTTTCAGTCTCCTTTTGATGTTCTTGGTGAGCATATCCTCGAAGGACTTCTTGTTCAGACCCTTCAGAGCAATCTCGCCGTATTTTGCCAGTACGATCTCTTTCATACCTGTCTCCTTTGTTATATTAATTAACCTCTTACGCTGTTTATACCCTCAGCAAGGCACTGCACGAAGTAGTCCAGTTCCTCACGGGTGGTGTCAGCGGTCATACTTATGCGAAGTGCGCTGTCAGCACGTTTTCCGGTGATCCCAAACTGCGCCGGAACGCCGCTTTGCTGTCCCTTTGAACAGGCTGAACCGCTGGAAACGTACACACCCTTGCTTTCAAGGAAGTGGAGCATTATCTCCGAGCGTTTCCCGGCAGCGGAAATATTCACGATATACGGCGAGCCGTCCTCCGGAGAATTCACCGTAACTCCCTCAACGTCTGCCAATTTTTCCAGGAGATACGCTTTCAGTTCAGCGGTATACTCCCTGCGCTTCGGGATAGTTTTGCTGAGTTTTTCAACTGCCGCACCAAAAGCCGCTATCAGCGGAACGCTCTCAGTACCGGAACGGATACCCTTTTCCTGCTTGCCGCCGGTCACGATAGGTACAAGCCTTGTGCCCTTGCGGATATATATCGCTCCCACGCCCTTTACGCCGTGTATCTTATGAGCGCTCAGTGAGATAAGGTCAGCGCCAAGAGAAGCCGCCTTAATTGGCAGTTTCATAAACGCCTGAACGCAGTCGCAGTGGGTGATGATATCCGGGAATTTGCGCTTTACTGCGGTAAATACCTCCTTTGCCGGGAGGATATAACCAGTCTCATTATTTACCGCCATCATGGTCAGCAGAACTGTATCGCCGTCGCAGGAATTCACAAAGTCCTCCGGATAGAACCTGCCGTCCTCACGGGGCGACACCCGGCAAACCTCGAATCCCTGTGCTTCAAGGGCAGAAAGTGTCTCGTCAACGGAAGCGTGTTCCACGGCAGAAGCAACGATTTTCCGGCGTTTTTTGCCATAAGCAGCACAAGCGCCTCTCAGTGCCAGGTTATTGCTTTCCGTAGCGCCGGAGGTGAAAGTGATGCACCCTGCTTCAACGCCCAGAGAAGCGGCGATAGTCCGGCGTGCGCTGTCCATAACAAGCTGTGCATCAAGTCCGGCACGGTGGAGGGAGGAGGGATTGCCGAAATTCACAGTCATAGCATCAACTGCCGCCTGAACAGCCTCAGCGCAGGGCTTGGTGGTGGCAGCGTTATCAAGATAAACCTGCATAATACTCCTTCTATAAACGTTATACTCAGAACCCATAAAAAGTCCAACAATATATTATACCATATCCAGGCAGTAAAATCAAGTGCAATGGAAAGAAAAAACTCCCACAAAGGGAGTTTGGTCATATCATGTCAATTATGGTAAAATCTTGATATAAAAATCCGCCGCCGGACTTTCATCCAGCAGCGGTTCTTCTGTCACTATTACTTTACGATGTACTTCTCAATTGCCTTGAGGAAATCATCTGCATCGTCGGTGTGTGCGTGAAGCTCGATGGGCTTCTCAAGGTCAAGGCTGAAAATACCCATGATAGACTTTGCGTCTACTGCGTATCTGCTTGAAACCAGGTCGATATCAAAGGGGAATCTCATTACGATGTTTACGAACTCCTTGACATCATTGATAGCTTTAAGCTGTACTGTTGCCTTTGTCATAAGACATTACCTCCCGTTTCTTTGTTTGTTTTGTTGGTGTGCGTTTTTTATTGTTTATTTCTTTTTCTGCGGCTTTTCCCTACCGCACCTATATCATAGCACTATCTTTCCCCATTGTCAAGGGACTTGAAATAATTTCGTCAATTTAGTATAATATAGATGTACTGCGAGTTTATTATTTTATTCATAACGAATAACTATTGATTGTGCATAAAAATTATATATATCTTTTGTGCAGTATACATAAGTTGAAAACTTGTTAAAGTCTTGATAATAAGGTGAAATATGTATAAGATTTATTTTTTAACATTTGGTTGCAAGGTCAACCAGTATGAAACTGACGCTCTGAAAAGTCAGTTCACTAAAATGGGATTTGCTGTTACCGATTCCCCGGCGGAGGCTGACGCTGCTGTAGTAAATTCCTGCACTGTAACAAGCGGCGGTGACAGCAAGTCCCTCTACGCTGTCAGAAAACTGCGCCGGGACTGCCCTCATGCAGTGATAGTCCTCACGGGATGTCTGCCCCAGGCTGCCGGGAAACCGGACATTCCGGAGGCTGACATCATCACCGGCACAAAAGATCGTCATCTGCTGCCGGGTATGGTTCTTGACGCTCTCGAAAACGGTGGAAAGACAGTCAGTATCTCGGAATACTCCCCTTCTGATGCCTTTGAGACTATGGAGTACACCGCCGAACTGCACCGCACACGGGCTTACATTAAGATACAGGACGGCTGCAACTGCTTCTGCTCCTACTGCATTATCCCCTACGCCCGTGGACGCTGCCGAAGCAAGCCCCTTGAGGATATCCGCCTCGAAGCGCAAATGCTGGCTGATGCAGGTCACAGGGAACTCGTCCTTGTGGGTATCAATCTTGCGTTCTACGGCAAGGAATACGGTCTGCGGCTGGCTGATGCGGTGGAAGTGTGCTGCGGTATACAGGGTATCGACCGTGTGCGGCTGAGTTCACTTGAACCGGAAATGCTCCTGGACGGCGACCTGGAACGTCTTGCTGCTCAGCCAAAGCTGTGCCCGCAATTCCACCTGTCGCTCCAGTCCGGCTGTGCAAAGACCCTCAAAGCCATGAACCGCCGGTATACCCCCGATGAATATTTTGCCCTTACCGAGCGAATCCGCCGGCTTATCCCCGATGCGGCGTTCACTACCGATATCATGGTCGGCTTTCCCGGCGAGACTGAGGACGACCACCTGGAATCTATGGAGTTTGCAAAGAAGGTGGGATTTTCAAAGATACACGTTTTCCAGTACTCACCTCGCCAGGGAACTCCTGCCGCAAAGATGCCGCAAGTTCCAGGAAATATAAAACAGCAGCGTGGCGATGAAATGAAGTCCCTCGCCGCCTCCTTGCAGGAGCAACACCTGAAAAGCCTTGTAGGGCGCAGTTTTCTGGTACTTTTCGAGCGTGAGAACAGTCCGCTTTTCCACCAGGGCTGCACCCCGGATCACACTCTCGTAAAAATTTCCCGAAAAAATTCTGAAAAAAGTTTGCGTAATGAGATAAAACGTGTTATAATAGAAATGAGTTATCCCGACTACTGCTTCGGCAGACTGTCGGAGGGCCAGGACTGCTGAGATTTTTTCGTTCCCGGCAGTTACTATGAAAGGAGAAAATTTATGTCCGTTTTCAGAATCTACGCCGAAAAAAAGCCTGAATTCGCTGTTGAAGCCCAGTCAGTGCTGAGCGACGTTAAAACCGCTCTCAGACTCGACCTTACAGGTCTGAGGATCCTCAACCGCTATGATGCCGATCACCTCAGCGAGGAGGACTTCAATGCGGCTATCGCTACTGTATTCTCAGAGCCAGCCGTTGATGTGGTCTACACCGACCTCCCCAAGCTTACAAACGGTGAGAGAATATTCGCTGTTGAGTACCTCCCCGGTCAGTTCGACCAGAGAGCTGATAGCTGTGAGCAGTGTATCCAGATACTCCGCCAGGGCGAAAGATGCCGTGTAAGAAACGCAAGAGTTTACATCGTCGAGGGCAATATTACCGATGCTGAGTTCGACCGCCTGAAAGCTTATATCATCAACCCTGTCGAGAGCCGTGAAGCTTCACTGGCTAAGGTGGATTCCCTTGATACAAATTACGAGATACCCACTACCGTTGCCACTATCGACGGTTTCATCTCCCTGGACGAGCAGGGACTTCACGATATCGTTGACAGCATGGGTCTGGCTATGGATTACGACGATATCCGCTTCTGTCAGGAGTATTTCCAGAAGGAGCGCCGTGACCCCACTATCACCGAGATCAAGATGATAGATACTTACTGGTCTGACCACTGCCGTCACACCACTTTCCTTACAAACGTTGAACACGTTGACATCGACACTCCCTACATCAGAGAGACTTTCAAGGAGTATATCGACGTTCGTGAGTCACTGGGCAGAAATGACCGCCCTGTAACTCTTATGGACTTAGGTACTCTCGCTGCCAAGAAGCTCAAGGCTGACGGCAAGCTGCCTGACCTTGACGAGAGCGAGGAGATCAATGCCTGCTCCGTTAAGATCAAGGTTGACGTTGACGGCAAGGACAACGACTATATCCTCATGTTCAAGAACGAGACTCATAACCACCCCACCGAGATCGAGCCTTTCGGCGGTGCGGCTACCTGTCTGGGCGGCGCTATCCGTGACCCGCTGTCAGGACGTTCCTACGTTTACCAGGCTATGCGTGTTACCGGTGCGGCTAACCCCCTCGTTCCCGTTGAGGACACTATCGCCGGCAAGCTGCCTCAGAGAAAGATCACTGTCGGTGCTGCTAACGGTTACTCCTCTTACGGTAACCAGATCGGTCTGGCTACCGGTCACGTTGCTGAGGTATACCACCCCGGCTATGTTGCAAAGAGAATGGAGATAGGTGCTGTTCTGGGTGCTGCTCCTGCTGAGAATATCCGCCGTGAGCGCCCTGTTCCCGGTGA
>CAMOEP010000190.1 GCA_946612185.1 uncultured Ruminococcus sp. | reverse complement strand
GGATAAACGAGATATGCCGTGAACTTTATCAGACTATATCCGGCGGAAGCGAAGTGCTGGAACTGGAATACCGCTCGAATGTCTTTCGTAAGGAGGACTTTGAAAAGCCCTGCGGCGAGGAGGCTTTCGGGAAGTACTACCGCCGCCTCAGAGAAAACTGCGAGTATGATATCCGCACAGGCATAACCCACGCCGGTGTCAACCGTGACGAGATAGACATTAAGATAAACGGCGTAAGCGCCAAGGAGTACGGCTCTCAGGGGCAGATAAAAAGCGCTGCCCTGGTAATGAAGCTGGCTCAGGCTGAGATATATATGAAGCGCTCAAAGGACGCTCCTGTGGTATTCCTGGACGACGTTATGGGCGAACTCGACGAGAACAGGCAAAGATTCGTTTTCGATATCATCAAGGATATGCAGGTGTTCCTCACTACTCCTAACGAGGGCGCTATACTCCCCGGTATTTCGGGAAAAGTCATAAGGATAAACGGAGGGAGCATCGAAAATGCCTGAGGCAAGATATCTCCATATCGGCGGCGGCTTCTCCGTGGATATGCAGCAGGTAGCCGGGATATTCGATATGGATAATACCACTGTAAGAAGCTGCACCAAGACCCTTCTCGATAAGGCTGAGAAGGAAAAACGCTGTATCTATACCACCTATGAACTGCCCAAAAGCTTCATAGTAACCGTGAAGAACGGCGTTAGCACGATATATATATCACAGCTTTCCGCCGGTACGCTCAGAAAGCGTATCGAGGCAGGAGGGCTATGAGGGCAATACCGCATAAAGACCGCCTTTGGGCTTTGCGATCTTGCCTGAGAAATATTTTCCGGAGGTAAAAAATGAGTCAGCAGAATAACAACTATGACGAAAATGACATACAGATACTCGAAGGTCTGGAAGCAGTCAGAAAACGTCCGGGTATGTACATCGGTTCTACCGGGCCAAGCGGTCTGCATCACCTGGTATACGAGATAGTCGATAACTCCATTGACGAAGCACTGGCAGGATACTGCACAGAGATAACCGTGGAGATACTCAAGGGAGATATTATCCGTGTATCAGATAACGGACGTGGTATACCTGTTGGTATACACCCAAAGGAGGGTATATCTGCCGCTACTGTAGTATATACCATACTCCATGCCGGCGGTAAGTTCGGCGGCGGCGGATATAAGGTATCAGGCGGTCTGCACGGCGTTGGTGCTTCCGTTGTAAATGCGCTGTCGGAATGGCTGGAGCTTACTGTAAAGGACGGCGAGCATATCTACTTCCAGCGCTTCGAGAGAGGTAAGTACAACGAGGAACTAAAAATAACCGGCGATACCACCGAGACCGGTACAAGCGTTACTTTCAAGGCTGACGGCGAGATATTCGAGGAAACTGTATACGACTATGATACCCTCCTCAGAAGACTGCGTGAACAGGCTTTCCTTAATGCCGGCATAAAGATAATATTCTCCGATAAGCGTGACGAGAACAGTATACAGAGCGAAACTCTCCACTATGAGGGCGGTATCAGACAGTTCGTGGAGCATATCCATACCACAAGAGATCTGACACCACTGAGCGGCGATGTTATCTACGTTTCCGGCACTCAGGGAGACTCATTTGCTGAAGTCGCCCTGCAATACAATACCAGCTATAACGAGACTATCTACTCATTCGCAAATAATATCCATACCAAAGACGGCGGTTCGCATGAGACAGGCTTCAAGAATGCCCTGACAAAGGTCATCAATGAGTACGGCAGAAAAATGGGTAAACTCAAAGATAAGGAAAATCTCAAGGGCGAGGACGTTCGTGAGGGTCTTACCGCTATAATCTCTGTAAAGCTTACAGAGTGCGAGTTCGAGGGTCAGACAAAGGGCAGACTGGGCAATCCGGAAGTAAAGCCTTTCGTCGAGAAAATGGTCACAGAGAAGCTTATGAACTTCCTGGAGGAAAACCCCGAAGAAGCTAACCTTATCTTTGAAAAGTGCATATCCGCCCTCAAAGCCCGTGAAGCCGCAAAGCGTGCAAGAGAAGCCGAGCGCAAGAAGAATAACTTCGGCAGCAACTCCATGCCCGAAAAGCTGGCTGACTGCTCTGAGCGTGATAACAGGTATACCGAGATATACATAGTCGAGGGTGATTCTGCGGGCGGTTCTGCAAAGCAGGGAAGAAACCGTAAGTATCAGGCGATACTCTCCCTCTGGGGCAAGATGCTCAACGTCGAAAAGGCAAGAATAGACCGTATCTACGGCAACGATAAGCTTGAACCAGTGGTTGCGGCACTTGGTACAGGTATCGGTGAGGACTTCGATATAACTAAACTTCGCTACGGTAAAGTCATCATCATGGCTGATGCCGATGTGGACGGTATGCATATCCGTACCCTGCTCCTGACCTTCTTCTTCCGCTATATGCGCCCGCTTATCACTAACGGCAACATTTACATCGCCCAGCCTCCCCTCTACAGAGTCGAGCGCCAGAAAAAGGTGAAGTACGCCTTCTCCGACCAGGAGCGTGACAAGTTTATCGCTGAACTTTCCGAGGACGGCAAGTACAAGGTGGAAACTCAGCGCTACAAGGGTCTTGGTGAGATGGACCCCGAACAGCTCTGGGAAACTACTATGGACCCTGAGCGCAGAACTATGATAAAGATATCCATGGAGGACGCTATGAGGGCGGACGAAGTATTTACCATACTCATGGGCGACAAGGTAGAGCCGAGAAGAAAGTTCATCGAGAAGAACGCCAGGTTCGCTCAGAACCTTGATATATAACGAGGTGGCTATGAACGACCAGAACTACAGGCTGGAAAAGGAGTACTCTATCCCCATAGATACTTTCCGTGAAGGCTATCTGGCTTACCAGAAGAAATACGTTTACCTGAAAAGCTATATATTCATCGCTATATTCCTGCTCCTTGCGGCGGATTTCATACACTCAGCAATAAAGACTCCGGATAATATCATGGCGTATGTGCTTATCATGGTCTGTCTGGGATTTGCTTTCAGGGAGTGGTATAATCCCCGGAAGATACGCAGGAGCGTATGCGACACTATGGCGCAGATGCAGGGAACGGTATATAAACTCGCTGTGGCTGACAGCTATATTGATATATCCACCGTATCCGAGGTACTCCCGCAGGCGCAGGAGGATACACAGGAGGAAAATACCGCTCCCCCTGAGCCTACAAGGATACCGGTGGACGAAAGCCTGAGCGTGCTGGAATACGAAAGCTTCTTCCTTATCGTTTACGGAAAAGCGGTGTTCTATATCGTCCCAAAAGACGGCTTTACTGAGCCGGAGCAGGATATACTGCGAAATATAAGCGAGAACCGCTCGAAACAGGAGGTATAAGTTTTGCTATATAACGATAACTCAATCGTGATAAATTCCGAGATCGTAGACGAAATGGAAAACTCCATGCTCAACTACGCCATGTCGGTCATCGTATCACGAGCATTGCCTGATGTAAGGGACGGTCTGAAGCCCGTTCACAGGCGTATTCTTTACACTCTCCACGAAAACGGTCTGACCCCTGATAAGGCTTACCGTAAGTGTGCCGACACCGTTGGTGCGGTGCTTGGCAGATATCATCCACACGGCGACGCTTCCGTATATGACGCTCTTGTGCGTCTGGCACAGGATTTCTCAATGAGATACAAGCTGGTTGACGGTCACGGAAACTTTGGTTCTATCGACGGCGACAAGGCTGCCGCTTACCGTTATACCGAGGCTAAAATGGCTAAGATAACCCTTGATATGCTCACCGACATAAACAAGGATACCGTTGACTTCGCTCCCAACTATGACGACCGTCTGAAAGAACCTGTAGTACTCCCCTCCAGATTCCCTAATCTCCTGGTAAACGGCTCTACAGGTATCGCTGTTGGTATGGCGACTAATATCCCGCCTCACAATCTTGGTGAGGTCATTGACGCTCTCCAGCTTCTTATCGACGACCCTGACTGCACTATGGATCAGCTTATGGAGCATATCAAAGGCCCTGACTTCCCCACCGGCGGCATAATCATGGGCAAGGCTGGTATCCGTGCAGCCTACGGCACGGGCAGAGGCAAGATAACCCTCAGAAGCCGTACCCACTTCGAGGAAATAAAGGGCAGGGATTGCATCATCGTTGACGAGATACCATACATGGTAAACAAGACCCTTATCCTCAAAAATATCAACCAGCTTTGCAAGGATAAGCGTCTGGAGGGTATATACTACCTTCGTGACGAGTCCGATAAGGACGGTATGCGTATCGTTATCGAGCTGAAAAAGGACGCTGTTCCGCAGATAGTCCTCAATAAGCTTTTCGCTATGACAAAGCTTCAGGACACTGTTGGTATCATCATGCTTGCCCTTGTAAACGGCGAGCCTAAGGTGCTTACCCTCAAACAGATGCTCCAGAGTTACCTTGAATTCCAGGTGGAAGTTATCCAGCGCCGTACAAGGTTCGACCTGCGCAGGGCTCTGGTAAGAGCGCATATCCTCCAGGGCTTCATTCTTGCCGCAGACCATATCGACGAGATAATAAGCATTATACGCAGCAGCAGCAATATCCCCGAAGCGAAAGCCCGCCTTATCGAGCGTTTCAAGGACGAAGACCTCTCCGCACTTCTGGAGCGTACAGAAGAATTCAGCGGAATGGACGTATTCAAGATACTTGATACCGCAGAATTCGACCTTTCCGGCAATCATCTGCCCAATACCAACGGTCTTTCCGAGGAGCAGGCAGAAGCTATCGTTCAGATGCGCTTAGGACAGCTTACCGGTCTTGAAAGAAAGAAGATAACCGACGAACTCCATGAACTGCTTACCAAGATAGCTGAGTTTGAGGATATACTCGCAGACATTGGAAAGGTCTACTCCATAATCATGGAAGACCTGAACGTTATCAAGAAGAAGTTCAGCGACCCCAGACGCACTGACATCGAGTCAGTAAGCGGCGAGGTGGATATAGAGGATCTTATCACCAAGGAAGACTGCGTTGTTACCCTTACAAATAACGGCTATATCAAGCGTATGCCTGTATCTGAGTATAAGACCCAGAAGCGTGGCGGACGTGGTATAACAGGTATGAAACAGCGTGAGGAGGATTTCGTGGACGAAATGTTCATCTGCGGAACTCATGACAATATCCTCTTTATCTCCAATAAGGG
>CAMOEP010000189.1 GCA_946612185.1 uncultured Ruminococcus sp. | reverse complement strand
TGAAACCCCCTTCCTGAACCCCTTTTTTCCCCTCTTTTGCCGATTTTTACCGGCAAGTCTTTCTGTAGCCCAAGAAAGGACAAATCCTTACCAGCCTGTCGCCGGAAATAATTCCGGCGCATGGCTTTCTACGGAAACCGGTAGTTTTCCATGGTATATCAGAATATGCTTCACAAAAAGTAAATGCTGTTGCCCTGTTGCTATTTCCCACCCAGAATTCATATTCTATTCACTATTCACTTCTTGTCGTCCGCATTTCTGCGACAGCTGTCAAACCAGATTATTCTTGATAGCGAAAACCGCAAGCTGTGTGCGGTCTTTCAGGCTCAGCTTCTCAAGCAGGCGGGAAATACTGTTGCGGACTGTCCCCTCTGCCAGGAACAGCTTTGCCGCTATCTCCTTATTATCACAGCCGTCGCAGATAAGTTTCAGGAACTCTATCTCCCTCTCCGTCAGGTCAAAACTCTTAGCGTCCTGGGGAACTGCCGCCTCCTTGCGAATAGACCGGAAAACGTTTCCGCAAAACACGTTTATCCCCCCTGCGACCGCTTTTATGGAGTTGATTATCTGCTCATTGTCCATTTCTTTCAGGATATAGCCGTCCGCACCGCTTGCCATTGCCTTGTCAACAGTCTCCTTGTCGTCAAAAGTCGTCAGCACCAGCACCTTCACCCGGCTCAGCTTCTCCTTTATCTCACGGATACCATAGCTGCCGTCGTATTCCGGCATTCTCATATCCATAAGCACCACGTCCGGCTGAAATCTCACGCTCATCTCATAGGCTTCCCTGCCGTCAGATGCCTCAGCAACCACGCTTATGGAGTCGTCCTGGGTAAGGACTGCTTTCAGTCCCTCACGGAGTATCTTCACATCGTCAGCTATTAACACTTTTATCATATGTATCCTCCTTTTTCAGTGGGATCTTTATTATCGTGCTGAATCCCTCGCCTTCCACCGATGAAAACCTTACCGTTCCGCCAAGACTTTCGGTGCGCTCACGGATACCACGCAGACCGTTGTTCTCGCCTATCTGAGAACAGCCTTTGCCGTTGTCGAATATGTAAAGTTCCAGCCGGTCGCTGAGGAATTTCAGTATTATGTCGATGCGGCTCGCTCCGGAGTAGCGCATAGCATTGGTTATCGTCTCACGGGTATTGTCGTAGACCTGGCGTATACAGAAGGCAAAGCGCTTATCTTCGCTGCCCTGAACGCATATGTCTATATCCATTCCCCTGACTGCTCCGGCGACTGTCCTGACCGCCTGCTCCACGCTTGTCATGAAGGTATCGTCCCGGAGGTTATTTATGGAGCATCTTAGCTGTGTAACGCCGCTTCGTGAAAGTCCGTCTATCTCGGTGATATAGCCGTGCATCGGGCTGTCCTCCGGTGTATTCACGGAAAGAAGCCGTGCAAGTGAACTTATCATAGTAAAGGTATGTCCGGCGGAATCGTGTATCTCCTGAGCGATACGGTTTCGCTCCTGCTCCAGACTGAGCCGCCGTTCAGTCTCAGCCAGTTCGTAGTACTCGGTAATGTCTGATATTATGACCACTCTCGCCATAGGAACGCCGTGACTGTTCCGGACAAAGTTCTGGTTTATGTCGTAGTGCCTGCCCTCGCTCTTTACGATAGCGGAGGAGGTATCGTTTGCCGGGAAAACTGCGCCCATGCTCCTTATCCTTTCAAGAAGCTGGTCGTAGGTACTTTTTTCGCCGTCAAGGAGCTGTCTTGCGGAATTATTGCAGTAGGTCATCTCGCCGTCGTTGGCAAATACCATTACTCCGCTTGCGATATGTCCGACAGCGTCGGCAATAGCGATACTGTTTATGTTCAGAAGCCCGTACCTGCTGAATGCGATAAGCACCATGATACTTGAAAATGAGAAAAACAGCGGTGTCAGCTCGATCCCCACTTTCAGTATCCCGGTGAGGGTAAGGGTATTTATCCCCAGGGGGACAGCAGTTGACAGGATAAGGAGTATCGCCTGTTTGTTTATTCTCCGGCTTCCACGGGTTATCTTCAGGCTCATGAGGGTTATGGCGGTGATAAGGCACACATAGTATACCGCCTGGAAAAAATAGAAAAGCCGCCCATAGGTTATACCTCCCATGCCGAAACGGGTATAGTACAGCTTATGCCAGGGATTTGTCAGGCATACCAGAAAAGCCGCCGCTGATACTGCCGGCATCAGGTTCATAACACCTCTTGTGCCTGTACCCTGACGGAAAAATTCGGCGGAGAACATGAGCCATGTGGGAGCGAATACGCTTATTCCCAGATTGCCTATCAGGTAACTTATGGAAAGCTGGCGGCTGCTCTCGGAAAAGAGTATAAGAAGCTGCGACACGAGCCATAGCAGCATTGATATCTGACAGGTCATGAAAAGCCGTGTCTGGCAGTTGTTATTGCCCTTTCTCAGCACCCAGGCAGTCGTTCCGGTCATTCCGCCAAGTCCGATGAGAAGGAGTATCATTTCAAACATTCGGGGTATCATTATTCACCTCTTTAAAATCCATACAGGCGGAGAGTCTCCGCCTTGTACAGATATTCCGGCATCACCATTTCCAGTCGGTGAACACCTTTGAAAGCTTGGATTTTACGTTTTCGCCCTTGGTCTTGTAGTACTCGTTCATTGCAGCGATAGCTATGAGAACTATGCCTACCATGAACAGGTATACCCACCAGCTAAGTGATGACAGGTACTTCCAGCTTGACCAGAGTGTTACGATGATAAGAGCGATAGCTGATACTGAGAACCAGGTCTTGCTCCTTGCGAGGAATGCGCTTATAAGGATAACTGTTGTGACTGTCAGTACGAATATGGTATTTGTACTCTGGTGGAAGCGTATAACGTCGATGATAAGTCCGGAGAACGCTATGATGAATACTGTGTTGGAAGCTGCCTTGGAAGCCTTCTTGTCAGCTCTCCAGATAAGCTTGTAGCTTATGCCGAGTAACGCAAGAATTCCGAGAGTTATCTTGCTGGAGATTATCTCGCTGTCGAAGATAAGGAAGGGTCTTGTGATGAAAGCAAATGCTGCTAAAGCTGACGATGCGGAAAGAAGTACCCTTGCAGTTACAGGTTTAGTATTGCTGCGGACGAAGTTTGCGATGTATACCGCTATCATGATAAACACTACAAAGCTTGCTGTATCACCTTTCATCGGGATAAGAAACGCTGTTATCCAGGAAGTAAGCTGGATAACGTCCAGTGAAAGCTTATCCTCACGCTTTATATATATAGCTTCACGGTAGAATACTCTTGATATGCCGATAAGTACAACGAATACTCCAAGCATGATATAGAGCATTATATCCTTATTATCTGCTGCGAAGTGGCGTGCGATCTCCTGTGTGAGCATCAGCAGGGATATTACTGAACCCAGTGCAGGAAGGTTGTTTTTAAGCTGGTTGGAGATGAAGAAGTGGAACGCTGCTGCTGCGATAGCGATAACGAACAGGCTGCTGTAGTGTGAGAAGAAAGGCATAATCAGCGCTGTTGCCGTCATGTTCGCATAGAGGACTGTATCGCTCTTTCTTGGGTGCTTTGCGTGGAAATCAAAAGCGTACTTGGGAAGATAGAGAAGTGCTGCGGTAATGAGTGTGAGGAGTATTGCCAGTGAACCTAAAACGATAGTGTTCACGCCCTCTATATCATTTTTGCTTACTGCTTCACGGTAGTCATTGATGATAGTGTCCAGTCTGACAGCCATGAAGATAGGCATCAGCGGTGCGATTATTCCAACGCCGGCGGAAACGGACTGGTCTTTGCTGAGTGTATAGGCGTTGATGATGGCAGTGCATATAATGGGCACTATTATTGCCGGGAAGATAGTCTCATAGCTCATATCGCATACGGAAGCGATAGCGCCTATGATAAGTCCTGCAAGACTTACGCCCTCAGATACCTTTGTTCTGAGTGCAGGTATAAAGCGGTTTGCAAGGTAGATGATAAGTGAGATGTATGCAAAACAGATACCGCTGCAATTGTCTGCTAAATTTACTGCAACGACCTGTGCCATGTACAGGCTTGTGATGACCTGACAAACAAGAAGTCCGGGCTTTTTCTTGTAGATGCCGTAGAATATGAGCTGTGCTGTGATAACTGCCAGAATAATGTATACCGATGCATCTGCGTCTGCTGAATAGCCAAGAGTATAGATAACTGCGATGCAGGCGTACACTATAGATGATATATTGCCGATGAGTTTTGCAGCTTTCTGCACATTGGTGTACTTTTCAACGTGGAAGATGTGGATAGCGGCTGTTATTATGGTCTGGAGAATTATTACTGCTGCGGCAAACTGTCTGAATGTGCCGGTCGCCTGGAGTGCTATGAAAAGAAGCGCCAGGGAGATAGCTGAAAGTCCCACATAGTCAAAGGCTTCCTTTTTGTAAAGTCTGCCGGCGGTAAGGGTCATTGCCGCAACTACTCCGCTGCTTATCGCCATAAGCAGGCTTGAACCGTCGCCGTCTATCGCCAGCCATGAACCGAATAATCCGTAGTAGCCGGCAGTTATAAGGGTAGTGGCTGAGAATATCGTACCAACTGTGTATGCGGCAGCGGAGGTATTGTCAAGCTTTGCCACGCTCCTGAGAATGATGCTGACTACGAACGCTGCTGCTGCACCTGCAAGCATGATGAATGAGCGCTGCATGGGGGTGGTGTTGACCCAGTTTGCTGCTGCAAATGCGATGCCGGAGAGTACCACGAAAGCAGTACCGATAAGGAGGAGAAGTACCGATGAACTCAGCTTCTCACGCTGCTTTTTCTGCACCGGCTGAACCGGCTGGGTGTACTCATGTACGGGAGTTTCCTTTATCTCAGGAAGTTCCTCCTCATTGTCACTTTCGTCCCCGCTTCTGTCAGCGTGTCTTGCCGGAACAGCTTCAAGCCGCTCAGCGCCGGGAACGTCGTACTCCACAAAACCAGGTTCGCCGTCAGTCCCGGAAGTCTCCTTGATTGCGTGCTGCTGGTTAAGTGTGTTCAGTCTCTTGCGCTCGTCTGCGGCGTTTACGAAGTGGATAATTATTGCGATTATTCCCAGCGGTATCGCAACCGGCAGACAAAATGCAAATATGATAAAGAATACTGATGATAACATTCAACTCACCCTTTCTTTAGGCAACACCGCACAGAGATTGTGGTGCAGATGCGCAGTCAGATTTTTCGG
>CAMOEP010000188.1 GCA_946612185.1 uncultured Ruminococcus sp. | reverse complement strand
GTACAAACAAGGTTGAGCGACGTAAAAAGCACCGTTTCTATTATGTGAGCGAGCGCAAGCAAGCGACAACGTGGGGGCGGTCAAGCTGGCTCAGCTTGTTTCACCGAATTATCATTGACATATAAAAATGAATGTGCTATAATACTTCTTGCACGGAAAGTTAAATTCTTAACCGTTAAGTCCTTTAACCTTCCGCAGAAAGGGGGATCTATGAATAATAATTTGCAGCTTGTGGGTATGATCGAAAATATCCACCTGCTGAGAAAACTCTTTATCCGGCGTGTCAGCGGCAATTCTCCCCTGAATCATAGCCAGGTGGCTATGCTCCGGATAATTTCGCAGTTTGAAAACTGCACTCAGTCACTCGTGGCTGAAAAACTCGGCGTTACGGCGGCGGCTGTGGCTACTTCCGCTAAAAGACTTCAGCAGGAGGGTCTTATCTCCCGCACCGTCGATGAGGATAACCAGCGCTGCAAACGCCTCGCTCTTACCGATATGGGCAGAAACGCTATCAGGGAACACCTTGCCGCTTTCCAAGAGTACGACGAGCTTATCTTCCGTGACCTCAGCGAAGATGACAAGGCTCTGCTCGAATCTCTGCTCGGTAAGGTCGTTTGCCGTATGCAGGAACTCGAAGGCATCAACGAGAACTTCCAGAACTCTCTCGAAATGACCTGCGCCCTGCGTAAACTTATTGAAAATGGGAAAGGAGACTGAACGTGTACAAAAAAATACTATCTTATGTAGGAGAATATAAGAAAAAAGCTATCCTCGCTCCCCTGGCTATCGCCGGTGAAGTCGCTATGGAGGTTCTGATACCTGCTGTTATGGCTATGATTATCGACAACGGTATCAAAAAGGGCAGCATCTCCACCGTCGCCGGTCTGGGACTTTTAATGTTCGGTATGGCTCTGGTTTCGCTTTTCTTCGGCGCTCTCGCCGGCAGACTCAGCGCTGTTGCCGCTATGGGCTTCGCTAAAAATCTCAGACGTGCCCTGTTCCGCAAGGTGCAGGAGTTCTCTTTCGCTAATGTGGATAAGTTCTCCACCGCATCACTTACCACCCGCCTTACCACCGACGTTACCAATATCCAGAATGCTTTCATGATGTTCATACGAATGGCTTTCCGTGCGCCTATCATGCTTATCTGCGCACTTATCGCCGCCCTGAGAATGAACGCACGGCTTTCTCTGGTATTCGTCTGCGCTGTGCCGGTACTGGCTGTATTCGTGGCTGCGATCATGACTAAGGCTCACCCAAGATTCAAGCTTATGCTCACAAGATACGACAGTATGAACGCAAGTATCCAGGAAAATCTGGTGGGTATCCGCACCGTCAAGGCTTTCGTCCGTGAGGAGTATGAGAAGAAAAAGTTCACCGATAATACCGAGGCTGTTCGTCAGGCTCAGGTGAACGCCGAAAAACTGGTCATAATGACTATGCCTTTCATGCAGCTCATTATGTACTCCAGTATCATCGCTATACTTTTCTTCGGCGGAAAAATGGCTGTAGGCGGCGATATGGGTACTGGCGAACTCTCCAGCTTCATATCCTATGTGGGTCAGATACTCATGTCGCTGATGATGCTCTCTTTCATGTTCATGATGTTCGTCATTTCAAGGGCTTCTATCCAGCGTATCTATGAGGTACTTACCGAGGAAGTGGACATAGTTTCCCCGGAAAACGGTATCGAAAGCGTGGCTGACGGCTCTGTAAGATTTCAGAATGTCAGCTTCAGCTACTTCAAGGATATGAACAATCTCGCACTGGAAAATATCTCTCTGGACATAAAGTCCGGCGAAACTATCGGTATCATCGGCGGTACGGGTTCTTCAAAGACCAGCCTCGTTCAGCTTATCCCCCGTCTTTATGACACCACCGCAGGTGAGGTTTTCGTAGGCGGCAAAAACGTCAGGGACTACAGCCTTGATACCCTCCGTGACAGCGTGGCTATGGTTCTCCAGAAGAACGTGCTGTTCTCCGGTACTATCCGTGATAACCTGAAATGGGGCAACGCTGACGCTACCGACGAGGAGATCATCGAAGCCTGCAAAGCTGCCTGCGCTCACGACTTTATCGAGGGTTTCCCGGACGGATATGATACTGACTTAGGTCAGGGCGGCGTGAACGTTTCCGGCGGTCAGAAGCAGAGAATCTGTATCGCAAGAGCCTTGCTGAAAAAGCCGAAGATAATCATTCTCGACGACTCCACCAGCGCTGTCGATACCGCTACCGACAGCAATATCCGCAAGGCTTTCCGTGAACAGCTTTCGGATACCACAACTTTTATCATCGCACAGAGAATTTCCTCCGTTCAGGACGCTGACCGCATCATCGTCATGGACGCTGGCAGAATAAACGATATCGGTACTCATGAGGAACTCCTCGCAAGAAACGATATCTACCGTGAAGTATACGATTCACAGCAGAAGGGAGATGAGGAATAATGCCGCCAAGACAGCAGAGAGCTATGCAGAAACCCTCCAACGTTAAGGATACTATCAAGCGCATATTCAGCTATATGCACGGTTTCAGGACGCATTTCGTGTTCGTTGTCATCGGAGTAGTATTCTCCGCTTTCGCAGGCATCGCCGGTAACTACCTGCTCAAACCCCTTATCGACAATATCGAGGAAGCACTTTCCACCGGCACATGGAATAAGGCGAAGTTCGCTTCCATACTCGGCGCTATGGCGTGTGTTTACATCATCGGCGCACTCAGTTCGTTTATGTACTCCAGGATAATGATGCGCATTTCCACCACTACCCTCATGCGTATCCGTAACGACCTTTTCACCAAAATGGAGTCCCTGCCTATCAGATTCTTCGATAAGCACACCCACGGCGAACTTATGAGCCTTTACACCAATGATACCGACACCCTCCGTGAAATGCTCAGCAACTCCGTTTCACAGTTCATCAGCTCCGCTATCACTATCGTCGGCGTGTTTACCGCTATGGTGATATATAGCTGGCAGCTTACTATACTCGTTATCGTTGTACTGTTCGCAACTATCCGTATCATCGGCTTCATCGGCAGCCGCAGCAGTAAGGGCTTCATCGCACAGCAGAAGGCGCTCGGCGCTGCTAACGGCTATATCGAGGAACTTATCGAGGGTCAGAAAGTGGTCAAGGTTTTCTGCCACGAGGATCAGGCTAATGCTGAGTTCGATGCCCTTAACGACGAACTCTGCGAGGCGGCTACCCGTGCGAATACCTTCGCCAATGTCCTCATGCCTATCATGAACAACCTCTCCTACCTCCACTATGCCCTGACTGCTATCGTCGGCGGTATCATGACCGTAAGCGGCATTGGCGGTATGACCGTGGGTACGGTCGTTTCCTACCTCCAGTTCACAAGAAGCTTCTCCCAGCCTATCACCCAGGTCTCACAGCAGCTTAACTCCGTTCTGACTGCACTGGCTGGTGCGGAGAGAATTTTCCGTGTCATCGACGAAGAACCCGAAGCTGATGACGGTTACGTTACTCTGGTAAACGCAGATATCGACGAAAACGGCAATATCACCGAAGCTGACCACCGTACAGGCAGGTGGGCCTGGAGACACCCCCACAAGGCTGACGGTACTGTTACTTTCACAGAGGTTCACGGCGAAGTCGAACTCGATAACGTGGTGTTCGGTTATGAGCCGGATAAGACCGTCCTCAACGGCATCACCCTCTACGCCAAGAAGGGTCAGAAGATCGCTTTCGTTGGCTCTACCGGCGCAGGTAAGACCACCATCACCAACCTTATCAACCGGTTCTACGACGTTCCCGACGGAAAGATACGCTACGACGGCATCAATATCAACAAGATACGCAAAGCTGACCTGCGGCGCTCACAGTCGATAGTTTTGCAGGATACCCACCTTTTCACGGGTACAGTTATGGAGAATATCCGCTACGGTAAACTCGATGCTACCGACGAGGAGGTTTACGCAGCCGCTAAGCTTGCCAATGCGGACGGCTTTATCAATCACCTTGAAAACGGCTATGATACCATGCTTACCGCTGACGGCTCGAACCTGTCACAGGGTCAGCGCCAGCTTCTTGCAATAGCCAGGGCAGCCGTTGCTGACCCGCCGGTGCTTATCCTTGACGAGGCAACAAGTTCCATTGATACCCGTACCGAAGCCCTTATCGAAAAGGGTATGGACGGTCTGATGAACGGCAGAACGGTTTTCGTTATCGCCCACAGACTTTCTACAGTACGCAATTCCAACGCTATCATGGTTCTGGAACACGGCAAGATCATCGAGCGTGGCAGCCATAAAGACCTTATCGCACAAAAAGGCAAGTACTACCAGCTTTATACAGGTATGTTCGAGCTTTCATAACCATGTGGGAGAGTCCGGGAAACGGCTCTCCCCCTTTTTTTCTGCCTTTGCCGACTTTCCCGGAAAACGGTCACTTTTCCCCGGTGTTGCGTCGTTTTCAGCCTCCTGCCCATTTAGCACTCCCGTTCATAGAGTGTTAGCACTTGTGTGCTTAGAGTGCTAAATTTCATCTTGCTATCACGTTTTCCACATAATATGCACACATACCAGGGGTATTATATAATCACCGCAAGGGAGAAGTAATCCAAAACGGTCAACCAAGTATATTTTTTCAGGAGGTATGTTTTTATGTATGGTTCAATCTTTGACAGAGGCTTGTATAATGTTATCGGCGCTCTTAACGAGCTGGACAGAGCTTTTGGTAACGGAGACAGTATGCCCGTAGTAGCTTGCCGCACAGATATCATCGAGGCTGAGGACAAGTACATTCTTGAAGCTGAACTCCCCGGCTTTGAAAAGGACGAGATCAAGCTGGATATAAACGGCGACCTTCTGGTTATCACTGCTGAGCATAAGACTGAGGCTAACGCTGAGGAAGTGAAGTATATCCGCAGAGAGCGCACTAAGGGCGCATACAAGAGAAGCTTCGATATCTCTGACGTGGACGCTGAGGGCATCGACGCTGAGTATAAGAACGGTATCCTTGCTATCACTCTCCCCAAGAAAAAGCCCGCTGAGCCGCTTTCCAAGAGCGTTGACATCAAGTTCTGAGCAAGTTCTCATATATCACACAAAAAAGCTCCTGCTTCGGCAGGGGCTTTCTTTTTCAAGCTGCGTCAGCTTGACCACTTCTCACGTTGACGCTTGCTTACGCTCGCTCACATAATAGAAACGGTGCTTTTTACGT
>CAMOEP010000187.1 GCA_946612185.1 uncultured Ruminococcus sp. | reverse complement strand
AAAATTGGCGTTTTAACAAGCGGCGGCGACGCTCCCGGTATGAACGCTGCGATCAGAGCAGTCGTAAGAACAGCTCTCAGCAAGGGTATGGAAGTTTACGGTATCCGCAGAGGCTATGAGGGACTTATCACCGGCGACATCATCAAGATGGACGAGAGAAGCGTTTCAGATATTATCCACAACGGCGGTACTATCCTCTATACAGCAAGATGCCCCGAATTCAGAACTGACGAGGGCGTTGAGAAGGCTAAGAAGAAGTGCGAGGAACTGGGCATCGAGGGTCTGGTAGTTATCGGCGGCGATGGTTCATTCAGAGGTGCTGCTGACCTTTCTGCAAAGGGCGTGCTGTGCGTTGGTATCCCCGGCACTATCGACAACGATATCGCTTGCACTGATTATACTATCGGCTTTGATACAGCTATGAATACAGCTATGGAGCTGGTTGACAAGCTTCGTGATACATCTCAGTCCCACGACAGATGCTCTGTTGTTGAGGTAATGGGCAGAGGCGCTGGTCACATCGCTGTTAATACAGGTATTGCCTGCGGTGCTACAGACATCATCACAAAGGAAGTTCCCTACGACCTGGACGCTATCGCTGCTACAATGCTGGAGAAGAAGTCCAAGGGCAAGCAGAACTTCGTAGTTATCGTTGCTGAGGGCATCGGTCACACTCAGGAGATCGCTACTGCACTCCAGGAAAAGACCGGTATCGAGACAAGAGCAACTATTCTCGGTCACGTTCAGAGAGGTGGAAGCCCCACACTGAGAGACAGAGTTGAGGCTACAAGAATGGGTTACTACGCTGTTGAACTGCTTGAGCAGGGCATCGGCAACCGTGTTGTTGGTATCAAGGACAGCAAGATCGTTGACTATGATATCCAGGAAGCACTGGCTATGCAGAAGCCCTATGACGAGAAGCTTCACCACATCGCTGAGCAGATCGCATTCTGATCGTACTTAAATACAAACCCCTGGCTGGTAAGTTACCGGTCAGGGGTTTTTTGTTATAGAAAAGGGAGAACCACAGCGGCTCTCCCTTTAGGCAACAACACAATCTCTGTACGGTGTTGCCTTAGTATTAGTCCTCGTTCTTCTTTCTTGTGAACAGTGACTTCACAACAAGTCCGAATCCGAGCATTACTGACATTACTGCGCCCCATACAGTCATTGCAGTTCTGGGGGAAGTGATGCCGGTCTGAGGCAGGTCAACTTCCTCGCCTGACAGGTCAGTACCCTTTCCGGTGTACATATCCACCTGATAGGAAGTAACCATTTCGCCGGTTTCAGGCTCGACCAGCAGTATATTGGCAGTACCGTCCTCTAATAAAGCTGTACCGCCAGGTACGAGGTCAGCGCCGGTCTTTTTCTTTGCGTCTGCTATCGACCAGTTAATGAGGTCGGAAAGTGTGCAGCACTTGAAAGTATCAGGAGTATCATCGCTGACGTAGGTGAGTTTCTCAATATTTACCCATGTTGAATTTGGGTCGTTCCAGAAGATATAGATGCTGTCGCCCTTCTGAGTGTAAGTGAAGCAACGCTTTTCGTCAAAGCGATAATCTATACCCTTTCCGCCGACTGCGTAGAATTTCACGTCATTCTGTCTGCCCTCATAAATGTCCTTGTATACAGTGTCGATACCGTCATCGCTGAACCAGTAGTGACCGCTGACATTGTAGTCGTAGCAGTCCAGCATATCTTCATTTATGCCGTCGGAGTAAGCGGAGGATATACGCCACATACCGCTCTTGGGTATCATTTCGTTGCGGTAATTCGGAACATTCAAGTCAACTTCATTGCCGTACATATCAGTACCCTTAGCGGTATACTGGTTCACACGGTAGAAGGGAATGTTTTCAGTCTCATCATCGGTGGGATAGTAAGCGTAAACTATGCGGTCGTCGCCCTCGGAAACAACGTAGTTAAAGGGCAGCATTTCGCAGGTATCAGCCTCATGGTAAACAGAAGCAAGATTAGAAAGTTCCATATCTGTATAGAATGAACCGGGAGCGATAGTTTCGTCAGATACAAACACCAATTCGTCTGTACTGTTGTTTTCCCAGGTGATCTTAGCGGAATCTTCCTTGATAGAAGCAACGCCCCTCTGAACATAGAGAACCTCATCATTCTCACCGAGAATAGACATAGTGAACTGACCGTTTACGCAGGTATAGGTGATGTTGGTAACATTGCCGTCGTAAGAGTTGGTGAGCCAGCCGCTCTTTCCGTCATCGGATAAGCAAAGGTAGTTCTGGCTGCCGGCAAATTCGGTCTTGTAGAGCCATGTACCGTGCTTTAATGAATCGAGGGAATCCGGGTCGGGGAGACTTTTCAGGTCAACTACATCGCCGTTTTGTATATTTCCCACACCGCTGTATCTGTTAACGCTGAATGTAATATCTCCGCCCTTTTCGGAGGAAACGCTGATGATGACCTGGTAAATACCCTCGCCGGATTCGTCGGAAACTGTCTCAGCGTCAGCGCCGGTGAGTGCCTTGTAGTAATCCTTAGCCATGTCAGCCAGTTCGGTATTTGTATAAAACGGCAGTTTTTCAGCTTCAAATTCCATTGCAATCCAGGAAGCTTCAACGCCGTCGTCCCATATTACCCTTGCGAAAGCGCTGTCGCAGCTTATTATACCGGTGCGGACTTCATCGCCGGTATCCAGAGTTATAATGTTCTGGTCGATAGTGTAGCTGAATTCAGTCCTTTTTGCGTCCTTGATGTTTATGATGCAGCCGGTCTGACCGTCCTCAGCGAAGTAGTAACAGCATTTTTCTGCTTCTGAGAGCCAAGTTCCCCAGGATAAAGAGGGAGTGAACTCATGATTGACGTTAACGGTAAGTTCCCTTGAAGTCAGACCCTCCTCGGAGACAATGAAAGTGAACGACTCCGGCTTTAAGTCAACGGGCATTTCAATCTTGTCGTAGGAACTGTACACCTCATCGCCGTAAGTAAGCTGACCCTGCGTAATGGGGCAGAATGTGACGTAGTCTGAGTTCACAGGGAGTGTCACGTCGATGATATCGGTGCTGAGGTCGGCGTAGTAGCTGTAATTGTTGTTGCTTACCAGCAGGCTGGACAGGGAAGCGGTTTTCTCGGAGTAAAGCTGATGGTAGACCTGTTCAGGGCAGCCGTCGATGTAAGCGGAGACTGACATTTCGCCGCCGGTGTAGGCAATAGGCTGGGAGTAGACGGAGTACTCACCGTCGTTGACGGAGTAGTAAATGTCCTTGCCGTCGGCGCAGGAGAGGGCTATCTCAGTACCGGGAGCGATAGCGGAGTCGTAGTTGGAGAAGTGAACAGCGCCCTCGTTTACGGTAAGTGCTTTCAGGCAAATATTACCTGTAAGGTAGCTGTTATCGTAATCGTAGCAGTCATAAACGTCGCTCCAGATATTGTCCTCGGTTCTGAAGAAACTCTGCCCCCTGCCGAAAGTAGCCAGGATATTGTTTTCGTTATTGAGTGTGGGGAACTGTCCGTCGGAAGCAAATCCGGAATAACCAACAGGCTCACCGTGGGTAATATTAGCGTGTTCGCAGGGAATGTGAAAACCCTTTTCTCCTGACAGCTTTACCACAATTGAGAAAGTATCGCCGGCATTGATATGCACCGGTTCGTCAAGGGTGATAGTCTGGTAGCCGATATTCTCCATAACGCCGGAAGTAATGCCGTGGGATTCGCCGGAATCAGGAAGCTGAGGTGACTGAAGCCCTGTAAATACATTTATCTCGTACTGGTCGCCGGGGATATTGCAGTTCATCATCACATCGGTAACGAAACCGTTTTCCTCAGCGGTAAATACATTTGAGATATATACAGTCTCGTCGCCGTCCTCTGAGGCAGCGAACAGACCTGAGCCACCGAAGTCGTCGTGTTCATAGATATGGTCGTGGCATCTTGAGTCCTCAATATCGAAACTGCATACATTATATGCGGTCGGTTCTTCATAGGATACCCAGTAATATCCGCAGTCGCCCATATCAGTACCCCAACTGTTTTTAATGAGCCAAGCGCCGTTATTCTGTGGGCGGATATTGAAGTTATCGGCGGAGTAGTTGTCGTCGTAGCCTACGATAATAACGGCATGAGGTGCAGATTCCTTATAGGGTAATTCCGGGTTGTTGAAAAGGGCGGAAGTGGCGAAATTAAGGGAATTAGTAGTATCGAAGTTCAGATCCATGTACAGTGCATGGCCATCGCTCAGTTCCTTTTTGATAGCCTGGACTTGCGCATCATGGTCTTCACGGGAAGGCTCAAGGCAATACATACGAGCGCCGGTAACGTGGAGTTCTGCCTCATTCTGGACTTCACGCCTGGTCAGTTCTGAGATATAATCCTGGTCATATGGGGCTTTGCTTTCGGAAACAGGGCCTATCCAGTTTGTGAGCAGGGCAAGGCAGTTTGCGGCAGTAGAGCCATTTTCCACAACATTAGCATCTGCGCCCTCACCGAATTCATCAGTACCCATATAGTAAGCGAGATAGCGCTCGGACAGGTCAATAGAAGGGTTTTCGGCTATCACTTCCGACTCGATAGCGCCGACAACAGCGTGAGCCCAGCAAGTGCCGTCGCTGCCCTGATTTTTAACGGCTGAGACAAGACCTCTGCGGCGCAGGTCAACGCTTTCGGGGAGTTCTTCGGTAACGGGAGCGTTTTCCATTATGTACGATTCAGGAGCAGGATAAAGCAGGGGGATCTCAGTCTCCTCCAGTGTAAACTCCTCCTCATCGGGAACGGAAGTGTCGCCGTCAAGGGGATCTTCGGCGTAAACGTTCATAACCGAAGCAGGCAGAGTGAGTGACAGTGCCATTAAGAAAGCAAGTTGTTTTTTCATATCGGTTTCTCCTTATTTTCAATGGTTGATGTACTGGTTAATGTTATTAAAAATGCTGCATAAATACAAAACTTTTATTTAAAGCTGTATTCAGAGTACATCATATATTAATTATATAGATTAATGCATAATATGTCAACTATTTTATTGCTGAGTTTCCGGGATCGAATCGCAATTTATAGCAGCTGCGAAAATGCGGAATACTAAGGCAACAGCATTTACTTTCTGCCATACAGGAAAGCTGCTGTCAGCCGTGGAAATGTGGACGGCAAAGAGACTGCCGGAAAAGAAGGAGACATAAATTTTCGACCTATGGATTTTAGGAAAACAATGCCGGTAAAAATCGGC
>CAMOEP010000186.1 GCA_946612185.1 uncultured Ruminococcus sp. | reverse complement strand
GATGCCGGAAAATATGCAAGTATATGCGCTGCAAAGCCGTCAGGCGGTCTTTGTGTGGTGTTGCCTAATATATTTTACCGGTACTTCCTCGGTGAGCCACACGCCGTTGTCGCTGACGAAGAACATTACTCCGTCCCTGTGCATAGCGGCGCTGTCTATTTCAAGGACTACCGGAGTTTTTCCCTTCCAGCGCCTTGCGGACTGCCATGCCTTGCTGATATCAGCCTGCATATGTACAGCATGGCGTTCCATTTTGCTTATACTGCCGCTCTGGTATATCTGGTCTACGGCGGCGGTATTAGTACCGTGGTAAAGCTTCTCCGGCGGGACTTGCTCTGTGACCTCCGGCTCTACCCAGGGTATTGAATGACCCTGACAGCATTTGATGCCTTTGCCGTCGGCGCTGAAACGGTATCTTCCCTTTTCGTCCATGGAGACTATCTCCTCCAGGAGACTTCTGTCGATATTGTAGGAGGTATGGGAATTTACCGCAGCTACCAGCTTATCTACCGGCACATACCCATGTCTGTCCATATCCTTTTCCAGACCGGCTTCTTCCGGCTTATGGCGCAGGAGCAGACACAGGTACACGGAGAGTTTCTGCTTATTTACTGCCATTTCGACACCTTCTCGAACCTGCGGTGAAGGAGTACATTCAGTTCGTACCTGAGTTTGTCACGATGGAAGAAGATGCCCTTGATGATACGGAAAGGGAACAGAAGCGGCAGCATCAGCTTATGCCTGTAGAAGAACGGGTAGTACTCCTTCAGCCAGCCCATGCCGGGGAAAAGTCTGCCCCAGACGTAGTGAAGCTTAGAGCCGTGGTTCTTGTGACCGATGCCGTTGGAGATAGCGTTTCTGACAGTGCCGTAAGCGCCGGAGAAGATGTAGTAATCCAGTATCTTCTTATCCTCCAGGTTCAGACCGCCGTACCTGAAAAGGCTGAGGGCGATGTAGGTGCGCATAGTCTCATAGTCGGCAATGCCAAGCTTTTTCAGTTCCTCCTTGACGTAAGCCATATCCATTTTATTTGAGAACCTGCCCAGGAAAACGTAAGCGTCCAGCAGGCTTCTCAGACCGGTGCCGCCGTTTGAGTAGTGCAGGTACTCGTTAACGGTCATGAAGATATAGTAGTCGTCAAGACCGAACTGGAACTCGCAGTCTGTACCGGGGCGGAGGATAAGCTTCTCCATGATATGACGGTAGTAGCTGCGGATACGTTTGTCGTCTGACTCCTTTACAAGGCCGGAGTAAAGCTCAAAATCACAGGAAGGCTCTTTTTTGTAAGAGTCGTGTATCCCAGTGCCGAAACGCTCGCAGGAATAGCCCATATCCTCCATTATCTCCCTGATGCGCTCACGGTATTCCGGATCAAAGAGTATATCGTTATCCGCCATTTGTCTCATGCCGATCCTGGGGTAGATATTATTCAGCAGTATTCCTTTAAGGGGCATATGCCAGATGTGTTCCTTGTCCAGGGCAGCGAAAAGTTCTTCTCTGTCGCAGTCCATAAGCACATTTTTGCGGATAGACTTGTTCTTTGCCTCGGTAAAGTCCGGGCGGTTTATACCGCAGCTTTCCAGCGCATAGGCGCATACAGCGGTAAGGGAGTGGGACTGTGCTATCTCAAACACAGCATCTAAGTCCATCTGCTGCAAACGCTTTGCTGAGGGTTTCTTTCCGTTTATAATACTTGCCGCAAGGTGGAGCATATCGTAAGCATTCTTGCGGTACTCGTTTCTGTTCATTGGTGTCACCTCTGTATCAGTAATTTCGTTGACGGAATATACCGTCTTGATATCCTTGTATAGACTTGTCAGTGTCAGCCATTTCAAGGCGCTGCTGAGCCCAGACGCAGTACTGGGGGTCGGCTTCGATGCCGAGGAAATGTCTGTCCAGTTTTTTAGCGGTAACGCTTGTAGTACCAGAGCCGAGGAACGGGTCAAAGACCATGTCTCCCGGCTGTGAACTTGCCAGAATAAGCTTTGCCAGAAGTTTTTCCGGCTTCTGGGTAGGGTGGGCGGTATTTTCCGGCATAGACCAGAAAGGAATGGTGATATCGTCCCAGAAATTCGAGGGGCAGGTATCACGGTATCTGCCGTTTTCCGAGTCAGTCCAGTCCTTTGGCTTGCCGTCCACACGGTAGGGGGCAATGACCTTCCGGCGGATACGCACCTTGTCCAGATTAAAGGTATACTTATCCGACTTTGTGGCGAACCATATATCCTCCATGCCGTTTTTCCAGTTAGCCTTAGCGCCTCTGCCCTTTTCACGCTGCCAGGTGATGCGGTTGCGGACTGTGAAGAAATCGCTGAGGACTCTGCCGATGATAAGGCTCGACTCCCAGTCGCAGCAGACGTAGATAGTGCCGTCGTCTTTCAGGAGAGGAGCGACAACACTTAGCCACTGGCGGGTATATTCCTCATAAGCGTCGGTATGCTTTTTTGAGAAGGTACGGCTGCCGAACCTTTTTGTCAGGTTGTAAGGGGGGTCAGCCACGATAAGGTCAGCGAACTTCTCCGGCAGCAGCGGGCAGACCCGGAAGGTATCACCGAGGATAGTCTTATCAGTGACCGCAGAAATATCCTCCGCAGTCTTATCGAGGGTAATACACCGGTCGAGGAAGTGCTGACCCTCCTGGAGCGGTGTGTCAATAGTACGGTTTCTTGATGCTTTTATTTTCGGCATGATGTCACCGTTTATTCATTGAGAAGTTTTTCGAGTATCTCAGCGCTGTCGGAAACGCAGCCCCGGCATGAGCGCAGAGGAGCGCCGGTAAGAGCGCCTTTAAGTTCACGGCAGACAGCGGACTTATTGAGGGCGATGAATTCCTCCTCGAACCGGGATAATTTATCGCTGTTCTCACCGAACTTTTTAGCGAGGACGTACTGAGCGGCAAGAACTGCGCCGCATTTTGTCATACGTCCGCCGGCGAAAGGTTTAGCGGCAGCGGAAGCCTGAGATTCTGTAATACCTGCATCATCTGCAAATGCGCAGAGAACGGATTCTGAGCAGCTATGGAAACTTTTGTGGAGTTCCACGGCTTTTTCGGAATTTTTCATAATATACCTCCGGAAAAGTTATACTGATTCCATTATAACACATGGTACAGCAAATAGCAAGGATAACCGAAAAAATTTCCGCAAAAAAAGAAGCACCGCCGGAGGAAAATGGCGGTGCTTTCTATGAGAGGAATAAAGTATACAGCTTAATTAATGGGTCTTACTGACCTTCGTGGAAGAAGGTAGGAAGTGCGTCGTAAACGTAGTTTCTGACCTGACCCCACCAGTGAACATTGCCCTGAGCGACCAGGAAGTAGAAGTTGCCCTTGGAGAAGTCGGAGGTGTAGGTGAATTCAGAGCGTTTCTTCAGGTCTTCCATTTCGGGCTTCATATTACCGTAAGCCAGATCCTCTGAACCTGTAGCGCAGAAGAAGAAGTACTGATTCTTTGCAAGACCAAGAGAATTTATCTCCTTTGTCAGGGAGTTCATACCCTCCCAGTTATTACCGCTCAGAGGCATGAAGTAACCAACCAGATCCATATCGTGGTCAGCCACGCACCATGTTGACAGTGCGCCCATTGAGAAGCCGCCGTATGCACGGTGCATTCTGGAAGCCTTCAGGTCAGCCTCGGAGGTAGACTTAGCGTATGTGGAGTACTTACCCTCAACGAAAGGAACAACGCTCTTTCTGAACTCGTCGTAGAACTTTCCAGCCTCAGTCTTGTTGAAGGTAGGAGTTACAACGATAAGGGGTTCGAGTTCGCCGTTCATTATCATATGGTCGAGGATATTAGCAAGCTTAACGTCCTTGCTGAAAATGGTATTCTCGTTCTCTCCGCCGCCGTGCATCAGGTAGAAGATGTTGTACTGCTTGTTCGGGTCATAGCCGTAGGGGAGATAAACGTTCAGCTTGTTAGTGCCGTTAATGCCGTTGTAGGACTCGTTGATTATAGTACCCTTCTGTGAACACTCGTCAAGGTAGTTGCCGGGAGCAGCCTTGTACTGCATATTCTCAACGTACTTGTAATCGCTCTTGGGAGGCTCAACGATCTCAGGCTCAGGGAAGTCAGCAAGTATACCAACGACGTACTTATCCATGAGAACCAGGTCATTTACCTCGAACTTGCCGTTGCCGTCGGCATCAGCAGCTCTGAGGACTTTGCTGTCAGTTGGAGCATTAGCAAGTAATTCTCTTGCTTCGACCATATCGAAAACGTTTACCTTGCCGTCAAAGTTCAGGTCGCCGGGACGAACTACCTTGATAACAGGCTGACCTGCGCCCTTGATGACAGTACCCTCAACAGCGCCGTAGATATCGTCGATGTAGAAGTTATTTTCAGTCTTGTCAGTTTCAACGTAGATCTGCATATCTGTAGCACCCTCAGGGAGTGTGTAGCTTTCGTTTTTAAGCTGTAACCACTCACCCTGAGCGCAATCGCCGGAAGCGATCTTGTCATAGTGGGCTTTGCCGTCAGCGCCCTGATACTGGAGTGTCAGGTGGAAGGTATCAGCATCGCCGCCGTCGAAGTAGGAAACGTTAGCGGAGAAGCTGTAGGCAGTACCAGCCTTGAAAGCTCTGCCCAGAGGACGGATAGCGCCGTTCCATGAAGCTGTACGGTTCTGTACCAGGAGGGCTTCCTTACCCTCGTAAGCGGTTCTGCCGCTTGTCATGACCGTGCCGTCGCCTCTGCCTGACCAGTTATCCATGTCGCCCTCGAAAGTGCTGTGGAAGAAGTAGCCGTTCTCGTCGGGTTCGATATCCTTGATAGCACGGCTGCCGGAGTAGTGAGAACCGTCGCCCCACTCGCTGTCGGGGATCATGGAAGTAACTCTGTCGTAAGCAGCCTTGGGTTTGCCGCTTGCGTCGTAAAGCAGACCGTTGCTGCCGGATTTCAGCCATGAGTGACCGTCATCAGGGCCCCATACCTGAACGAGAGTAACACGTCCGTCGGACTGAGGATTCTCGTTCCATTCCTTAGCAGCCTTGAATATAGCCTCATACTTCTTAGCCTGGTCTTCGTAGGAGTACTTGCCGTTATCAACGCTTATGTCAAGCTCAGTTATCTGAACATCGCAGCCGATAGACAGGTACTTCTTCATAGCGCTGACGTAAGTGCTTACGCCTGTGAATCCTTCCCACTCAGCGCCGATATGGGACTGCATACCAACGCCGTCCAGCAGACCTTTTTCGTAAAGGCTCTTGCACATGGTATAGATGCAGTCACGCTTGTGATCCCAGTATTCATTATAATCATTGTAGTAAAGGTCGCAGCCTTCGGGAGCGTACTTATTTGCGTAGATGAAAGCCTGCTC
>CAMOEP010000185.1 GCA_946612185.1 uncultured Ruminococcus sp. | reverse complement strand
CCGGCAGTTTTCTTGTATGGCGGAAAATGTTTCACGGAAAGTAAATGCTGTTGCCCTGGATAAGCGCTGCCCTGAGCCATTACAAATGGCTTTATCCAAATGAGAAAATGACATTGTGCATTATTTCCCGGATAGGGTACTGCCGTTTGTTATTTATGCCGGAGCAGGGGAAAACTCAGGTCTGATATACTCCGTCTGCACACCGATAACTATTTTCATTTCAGGTCTTTCTTTTTGAAGTACACCACTGTAAGTATACCATATACAGCCGAAAGCATGATTATAAGCAGAGCCGTCAGCCAGGGCTTGTCGGGGGCAGATGCAAGGGTGAAATCGCCGTTTGTGTAGCCGAAAATGAATATCCTTGAAAGGAATTCCACGCCCTTGCTTTTTTCGTCAGCAACCAGCATAAGCGACAGGGGGATCATTGTGCAGTTATTGAGTATATAACATATAACAGCGGTTTTTGCGTCCGGGTAAATGCACACCATAAGGAACGAGAACATCTGGAATTTTATCATGAACAGCATTATTATAAGCAGGTTTGCCACCACATTTCCAGTGTCAATGCCTGTGAAGTCTGCGCCTGCAATAAGCAGACCGATGAAGAATGATGCAATGTAGAGAACGTAAGTTAACAGGGTGGTGATAGTGTAGATGATACCCCAGGAAAGGAGGATATCCGTCCGCTTGTGACCCATTATGAACTTATTGCGGATAACGCCGCTTGAAAACTCCGCTGCTATGAGCAAAATGGAGATACCGCCGGAGAAAATGGGCATCATCATGGAAATGAACAAAATAAGGTTATTCGACCCGATATGGAATATCATGGTCTTGTCGTCGGTTTCAGCGAATATTGTAAGTATCGACGATGCTGCCAAGAATACTGTAAGCAGCATAACGATCCAGATAAGCTTTGATCTGAGAAGTCTTGGAAGATCTGCCATAATAAGTTTATTCATTGCTGCCGCCTCCTACAAGTGAAATAAAGAATCCTTCCAGAGTTTCCTCACGCTCGCTGCATGAGATAAGCTGGCAGTTCTTATCAGCCAGTGCGAATACCAGTTCAGAGATATTGGGACGGGCATAGATATCGGCGTTATGGTCGTCGGTAATGGTATAGGTAATGCCCATATCGTCCAGAACTCCTGCCAGAAGTGAAGTATCAGTAACGTTCACTTTCAGGCTCTTTCGGCAAGCGTCCTCGACCTCCTGACAGCTCATCTCCCGGACGATATGTCCGCTGTCGATGAAGCCGTAGTGGGTGGCGAGTTTTGCAAGTTCGTCAAGGATATGCGAGGAGATTATGAAGGTTATTTTCCTCTCCCGGTTCAGTTTCAGGATAAGCTCACGGACTTCGATAATGCCCTGTGGGTCAAGACCGTTTATCGGCTCATCAAGAATGAGAAGATCCTGATTTCCGCAAAGTGCAATAGCTATGCCAAGACGCTGGCGCATACCAAGTGAGAAGTTCCTGGCTTTTTTCTTGCCGGTATTTTCAAGCCCCACCAGCTTCAGAAGTTCCGGTATACCGCTGTAGTCAGGCATACCCAGCAGTTTGTACTGGTATTGCAGGTTTTCCTCGGCAGTCATATCCGGGAAAAACGAGGGAGACTCAACCACTGCCCCCATTCTGTTTCGTGCCTGAGCGATAGCATTTTCATCGGTATTCTTCGCACCGTAAAGTTCAAAATCGCCGCTTGTAGGCATCTGCAAGCCGGTCACAAGGCGTATCAGAGTAGTTTTGCCAGCGCCGTTCCTGCCAACGATGCCGTATATTGCTCCTTTGGGAACGTTCATGGTAAGACCGCTGAGCGCTTTGAAGTTCTTATATTGCTTGCAAAGGTTGTTAGTTTTCAGAACATATTCCATAATTGTACCTCCTTATTGGTTTCTGATAATATTATATCACACAATAGTTAAGAAACCGGTTAAGGAAATAGTTAAGATGAGGTTAAGATTCGCAGGACAGCATGAAGCCGATACCCCATACCGCAGAGATAAAGTCCTTGCCGGAGACAGCTTTCAGTTTGCGGCGGAGGTTGTGGATATGTATTTTCAGTGAATCCTCGGTGCAGTCGGGGGTGTCGTCGCTAATGCGGTCGAGAATGGTGAATTTAGCGACAGCCTGTTCAGGCTTCTGCATGAGAAGTTTCAGGATAGCGAACTCAGTCCGGGTAAGTTTCACGTCATTTCCGCTGGCGCTGACGGTGTGCATATTTGTGTCAAGGGTAAGTTCGTGGTAGGAGAGGATATTATTCCCGGCGGAAGAATTCCCGCCTCTGCGAAGCTGGACTTTCACCCTTGCCAGAAGTTCCTGGATATTGAATGGCTTGGTGATGTAGTCCGCAGCGCCGTTCAGGAGGAGTTCCACTTTCAGGGGGATATCAGCCTTAGCGCTTACCACGATGACGGGGATATCCTTTATTCTGGGGAGGAGTTCCTCACCGGAAAGACCTGGCAGCATAAGGTCAAGGAGAACAAGGTCGGGTTTGGAATTAGTCAGGAGCATGGCAGCTTCCGTGCCGGAATAGGCTCTGGAAACGGTGTATCCCTCACCGGAAAGTGCTTCATTCAGCATATCGCCAATGGATATATCATCGTCAATTATCATAATGCTGCTCAATAGTGTCACCTCATTTCAAGCTGAGCCAGCCAAGCTGAGCCAGCTTGACCGCCCCCACGTTGTCGCTCGTTAACTCGCTTACATAATAGAAACGGTACTTTTGCCGTCGCTCAACCTTGTTTGTACTGGTACAAAGTTCTCCGGCAGAACAAAAAAGCGGCAAATTCACAGAAATACTTGAATAGAACTTAGTACCATTGCAAAGCGGGTTGAGCGACGAGCTGAGCCAGCTCGACCGCCCCCACGTTGACGCTCATTTCTCTCGCTCACTTTTTTAGAAACGGTACTTTTTCCGTCGCTCAACCATATTTTGCTTGGTACAAAGTTCTCAGGCAGTTTACAGAAATACTTGAATAGAACTTAGTACCATTGCAAAGCGGGTTGAGCGACGGTAAAAGCACCGTTTCTGTCAAGGTAAGCGAGCGTAAGCAAGCGACAACGTGGGGGCGGTCGAGCTGGCTTCAGCTCGGAAGTTGGTCAGCAAGGTCAAGGACAAGACGCTCAGTCTTTTCCCAGCCAAGACAAGGATCAGTGATAGACTTTCCGTAGATGTTCTCACCGATCTTCTGTGAGCCGTCCTCGATGTAGCTTTCGATCATAAGTCCCTTTACCAGCTTCCTGATATCGTCACTGTGGCGCATACTGTGGAGTATCTCCTTGGATATGCGTATCTGTTCCAGGTATCTCTTTCCGGAGTTGGAGTGGTTGGTGTCCACAATAAGAGCCGGGTTCTGTAGTCCCTTTTCAGCGTATATCTGAGCCAGTGAAGCTAAGTCCTCATAGTGATAATTGGGGAATGACTGACCACGGTCGTTCACATAACCTCTGAGGATAGCGTGAGCGTAGGGGTTGCCGTCGCTCTTTACCTCGCAGCCACGGTAGATGAAAGCGTGGCGGTGCTGTGCGGCAGTAATGGAGTTCATCATTACTGAAATATCGCCGCCGGTGGGATTTTTCATACCCACGGGGATAGATACTCCGCTGGACACAAGGCGGTGCTGCTGGTTCTCAACGGAGCGAGCGCCGATAGCGATGTACGCCAGCAGGTCGTCAAGGTAGCTGTAGTTTTCCGGGTAGAGCATTTCGTCAGCGGCAGTAAAACCAGTCTCAGCCAGTGCCTTCATATGCAGGTGGCGAACGGCGATGATACCGCTTTTCAGGTCGGGAGTTCCGGCAGGGTCAGGCTGGTGGAGCATACCCTTGTAGCCGTCGCCGGTGGTACGGGGTTTTCCGGTATAGATACGGGGTATCATAAGTATCTTATCCGCTACTTTTTCCTGGAGCTTGCGCAGTCTGGTGATATAGTCAAGAACCGGTTCTTCGCTGTCGGCAGAGCAAGGGCCTATGATGAGGAGGAACTTGTCTGATTCGCCGGCGAAAACAGCCTTGATTTCCTTGTCACGCTGCTCTCTTACAGCGATAAGTTCCGCAGAGAGGGGGTGTTCGTTCTTGATCTCGGTAGGGTGAGGAAGTTCCCTGATAATGTTCATTCCCATAAAATAACTCCTTTGGATAAATTCTAAGAATTGCGGCAATAAAGCACCGCTTCAGAAAATTTTGGGCGCAATTACGCATTAAAATAGTCTGTTCCGTAACGCAGGGCGAGCATATCGCAGAGGGTCAGCGCAGTAACGCTGTCTGCAACGACTCTTGCCCTGTGGACTATCGCCGGGTCATGCCGTCCCTGGATAGTCAATGTCGTATTATCCATTGTCCTCATATCAACTGTCAGTTGTTCCTTATATATGGACGGTGTAGGCTTTACAGCAAGCCTGAAAATAAGCGGCATACCGTCCGAGATACCGCCGAGAATACCTCCGCAGGCATTTGAAGTGGTGAATGTGCTGCCGTCCTGACTGCGGAAGGGGTCATTGACCTGACTGCCACGCTTGTCGCATACTCCGAAGCCGTCACCGAACTCGATGCCCTTGACAGCAGGTATACTGAAAAGCGCATGGGAAAGCACTCCCTCCAGTGTATCGAACCAGGGTTCACCCACACCGGCAGGAAGACCGTATACCGCAGTTTCCAGTCTGCCGCCAACGCTGTCGCCCTCGTTTTTAGCAGCGATTATAGCTTCGGTCATGGGTTCGCTGACGCTCATGTCAAGTACAGCGAAATCCCTGTGTGCAAGGGCAGCAATGTCCGCAGGAATGTCCTGAAAACTTCTGTCCCAGACACCGCCGCATGAAAGGATATGCGTACCCACGATGATCCCCTTAGCTTTAAGCGCCGAGAGCGCAACTGCGCCAGCCGCCACAAGACCGGCTGTTATTCTGCCGGAGAAATGACCGCCGCCACGGAAGTCCTGGTCGCCGTGGTACTTAGCCTGAGCGGTGAAATCGGCGTGACCGGGGCGTGCTTTGTAGGCGAGTTCGCCATAGTCACGGCTTCTTGTGTCCTGGTTCTCGATGATGAAAGTAATGGGAGTACCGGTAGTTTTTCCCTGAAATACGCCGCTTACGATCTTCACCTTGTCCGGCTCACGTCTTGCAGTGGAGATAGCACCCACGCTTCTGCGCTTGTCCATTTGTTCAGCGATGAAGTCCTCATCAACAGGGATACCCGGTGCTAAACCGTCCAGAACAGCGCCGATAGCACCGCCGTGGCTTTCTCCGAAGATAGTTACAGCCACACTTGAACCGAATGTATTTTTCATATTATCACTTCCTTAAAGAAACGTTTTCTGTCATCAAAAATGTCTCAA
>CAMOEP010000184.1 GCA_946612185.1 uncultured Ruminococcus sp. | reverse complement strand
GCGAACCTGTAGTTCCCTCGCTTCTGGAGTTCGTTATGTACTGCGCTGCCGGTACATTCAATGACGCTAAGATATACGACCACGTTACCAAGAGTTCCATATTCAACAAGATAGGCTACGACCTTATCTACTCAAAGCAGAAGGAACTTATCAAGGTAATGAAGGAACAGGGCAGCTTCGAGCCGCTCCACGACTTCGAGCATCTGCGCTCGCTGGCGGATAAGTACATAAGCCAGGGCGTTGTAATGGGCGAGGGCTGGCTGATACCGGCTGAAATGGCTGCACTGGCAAAGTCCGGAGTCAAGAATATCATATGCACTCAGCCCTTCGGCTGTCTGCCTAATCATATCGTTGCCAAGGGTATGTCAAGGGCTATCAAGCAGGATAACCCGGACGCTAATATAGTCGCTATCGACTACGACCCCGGCGCTACAAGAGTAAATCAGGAAAACCGCATCAAACTGATGCTCGCTAATGCAAGAATGTGATAATTATGCAGGACGCTTTATTTAATGAAAGACGGTTCAGGTCGGGAAAGATACCTGATGAAATGAAACTGCTCTATGACAAGAATATTACCGAAATGTTCGTGCTTACAAGCGATGTTCCGGCGTATACCAAAGTCCGTGAAGACCACAGGACTATGACCAACAGTAAACTTGCACTTGCCATAGTAAGTTCCGACGGGAAAAAGCAGGTCATTGGCGAAATGGGCGATATCAAGCTTATCTGGGTACCTGTATGGTATAAGATGAAAAGTTCCCTGCGCCGTTTCGGTGACCTGACGGTTTACCGTATCCGGGCAAGGCTGCATGAAAGTTTCTACAACAGAACAGACCCGGTAAGGCTGATATATGTACTGGAAGTGCTGGAGCGTGGCGCATCTCAGCCCTGGCTGGAATCCGTGGCTGACGATTACCGCAAGGACGTTGTTATCGAAAACGATGTCCTGGGCAGACTTACCCTTGATAAGCAGGACGCTTCCTTCTGTCAGGTGGTGAAATGGCGCAATACAAAAATAGTCGTTACCATACAGGCGGATATCTTCGACCCTGCCTCACAGCAGCACGCTGTTGATATCGCAGCGGATATAGTCCGCCAGCAGCGTGACTGGGATAAAAAGATACGCCGCTTTGCCGCCGGACAGCTTACATCTCTGGCAAATGACTGGCGTGAAAAACGTGATATACATTATATTACCGAGGATGAATTTGCAAGCCGTATAACTCCTGGCATACTTGTGGTTGACCACATGGGAGAGTATATGTTCAAGTACGGGGACGATAATATGTTCCTGGGACATGATATAGCAGTATACGGCTCTATGGAAAATGGAGTTCAGACAGCAAGGCTTGAGGGCTGAGCATCACAGGGGAATAGTTATGATTAAGAACAGAAAAGGCGATGTGGTTGTAACCAACGAAAAACAGAATGAACTGCTGAAAAAACTGTACGGCACTTCCGACGGCAGACGGCTTCTGAAAGTCCTCACAATGCCGATAGTATCAAAGGCAGTAGGCGACTTTATGGATTCAAGTTTCTCGAAGCCCCTTATCAGGAAGTTCATACGGGATAACCATATCGACACCTCACAGTACATAATGAAGCGATTCCGCTCATACAACGAATTCTTCACCCGGAAGATAAAACCGGACAGGCGACCGGTGGATACTGAACCTACCCACCTGATAAGTCCCTGCGACTCAAAGCTTTCGGTGTATGAGATAGAGGACAGCAGTATCTTCCGCATCAAGGGGTCAAGGTACAGGGTATGCGACCTTGTGAAGAACGACTTCCTTGCAAGGAGGTTCGTGGGCGGATACTGCATGATATTCCGGCTTGAGGTGGACGACTACCACCGCTACTGCTACATAGACGGCGGCAACAAGACCGGAAATACCTTCATAAAAGGCGAACTCCACACCGTTAACCCCATAGCCCTGCGCCGGTACAATATCTACAAGCGCAACAGCCGGGAGTATACCGTCCTGCATACGGACAATTTCGGTGACGTGGTTCAGGTCGAGGTGGGAGCGATGATGGTGGGCAGGATATGCAATCATCATAACGAGTACCACTTCCGCCGTGGTGAGGAAAAGGGAATGTTTGAGTTCGGCGGTTCGACGATAGTACTGCTTTTTGAGAAAGGCAGAGTGCTGCCAGACCGTGACCTTATCCGGAATACCAACGAAAACTATGAGACTATCGTCAAATACGGCGAAAAGATAGGAATAGCCGCCACAGCATAAAAATAACCGTCCGGTTCATTGGCAGAACCGGACGGTTTTTATGTTTTATCACTTCATTTTGGTCTTGTACGCCATCCAGATAAGTTCCAGAAGTCCGATGCCGATGAAGGAGAACATCGTCTTGATGCCTGGCTTCTTCAGCTTGAACCTGGTAATGAACGCTATCGCAATAAGCAGGAGCGCTCCGCCATATACCTCCGGAAACCATTCGTCACCGATGTCCTTGTGGAAACTGTAGATAAGCGGAAGTATCAGAGCCACACTTGTTACAGGCAGTCCTTCATAGACCTTACGCACGTCAGTGGTACTTTTCTGACGCTCCTCCTCGGTAACGTTGAAGTAGGCAAGTCTTATCACCGCACACAAAGGAAAGAGCAGAAGTATGGGCACGTCGCACCAACTGTTCATACCAATGGAGTAACCTATCACCGAAGGCAATACCCCGAAGCATACACAGTCGCACAGAGAGTCTATCTGTATACCGAACTGCTTCTCACTTTCCGTGCGGTTCTTTTTCGTTCGTGCGACTTTTCCGTCGAACATATCACATAGCCCCGATACCATAAGGCATATTATCGCATACGCCGGGTGGGGCTTACCGTCAGCCATTCCCATTGCGAAGAACATTCCCAGAACCGACGATAAAAGGCTCAGGTATGTCAGAATGACGGTATAATTGTAAAAACCAATCATATTCAATCCTCAATTATCTATCATTAATCTGCCGCATCGTCTTTATCAGCGGACTTTTTCTTCCGTGGCTTTTTAGGAGCAGGTGATTTTTTAGCAGCGGACTTCTTAGTCTTTTCTGCCGCACCCTTTTCACGGTTTTTGCGCAGTCTTTCCTGCTTTACCTGCTTTTCGTGCAGACGCTCAGCAGCCTTGTCGAAAAGTACTTCCTGAGCATTGATACGCTCCTCGCCCTCGGCTGGTTCAGCGTGGACGTAAGAGCCGTCAGGGAGCATCACACGAGCTTTGACGTTATCCGCCATAAGTATTGCGAACATTTCCCTTATCTGTTTTTTCAGCTTTTCGTCCTCCACCGGAGCAGCCACCTCAACACGGCGGACAGTGTTCCGGCTCATGAAATCAGCCGAGCCGATGTATATCTTCTGGGAAACTCCCTCTGCGCCGAATATGAATATACGGCTGTGTTCCAGGAATCTGCCCACGATACTGCGGACGGTGATATTCTCGGTATATCCTGGCACGCCTGCGATGATGCAGCATATTCCACGGACAACCAGTTCTATCTTAACGCCAGCCTGAGAAGCTTCCACCAGCTTTCGGATAATAGTGCCGTCGTTAAGGGAGTTTATCTTAGCCGCAACGTAGCCATTGCCACCGTTTTTTGCGATAGCGATCTGGTCGTCGATCATGGCGAGTATCTGCGGACGCAGCGCCAGCGGCGATACCAGAAGCTTAGCCGGGTCAGGAACGAACGAACCTGCCACAAGGCTGTCAAATACCTTTGAAGCATCAGCAGCGATAGTTCTGTCGGCGGTCAGGAGCATAAGGTCGGTATATATGCGGGAAGTTTTCTCGTTGTAGTTGCCTGTACCCACCTGAGTAACGTAGTCGTAGCCGCCGCCCTGAGCCTTGCGGGTTATGAGGAGCAGCTTTGAGTGCGCCTTGTAATCCTTCGGGCCGTAGATGACTTTCACGCCGGCTTTCTGGAGTATTTTCGACCATTCGATATTATTAGCTTCATCAAATCTTGCACGCAGCTCTATCATAACGAGAACTTCCTTGCCGTTTTCAGCAGCGGTACAAAGTGCGCTGATGACCTTGCTGTTGCGTGCAAGGCGGTAGAGAGTTATCTTGATAGATACCACCTTCGGGTCTTGTGCGGACTCCTCCAGCAGGCGGATAAACGAAGCTGTCATGGACTCAAAGGGGTAAGCAAGGAGGATATCCTTAGCCTTGACCTGAGAGAATACGGAACGTGACTCGATAAGGGAAGCGGACTTCACAGGCAGTCTTGGAGCAAAGTGAAGCTGAGGGTCGGGGTCGAGTTCCTGAAGCTGGTAGAGGTAGGAAAGGTCGAGGGGTATATGAGAAGAAAATACCCTGTCGTTTTTGAGTTTCAGCTTACGGCATATGTAGTCGAGGGCATGGCGGCTGAATTCTCCGGTAATTTCCAGGCGGACGGCGGAGAGTTTTGAGCGCTTGATCACCAGTTCCTCCATACGTTCACGGAACTGAGCGCCACGTCCGGAAGCCATGATATCGGCGCTTCTTGTTATGCGCATGACCGTTCTGTCCTGGACTTTGTAGCCCTTGAACATAAGGTGAGCGAACTGCATGATAACTTCTTCTTCGAGGATAAAGCGTTTTCCGCCCTTACCCAGGGAAATGATACGCTGGCTGTTCTCATGGGAAACTGGGATAATGCCGATAGCGATATTCTTCTTGGCACTAAGCTGAACAGCGACGTAGAGTTCCTTATTTTTAAGGAAAGGGAAAGGCAGCTTATCGTTGATGACCATGCCGGAAATAAAGGGCTTTATCTCACGCTTGAAGTACAGTTCCAGGAAGGCTTGTTCTTCGGGGGAAGCGTTATTGAAAGCGACGTGTTCAAAGCCGAAAGGAGCGAGGTCAGCGAAGGTTTTGTGGTAAGCCTCCTCAGCACAGACCTGTTGTCTGCGGACGGTGGTGAAAATAACATCAAGCACCTGAGAAGGTGAAAGACCGGACTTGCCGTCTTTTTTCTTATGGGACTTAGCGTCCTCGGTGATAGAGCCGACTCTGACCATGAAGAATTCGTCCATATTACTCTGGTAGATAGCTGAGAAAGAGAGCCTTTCAAGGAGAGGGTTCTCCGGGGCGACAGCCTCATCTATGACACGTTTATTGAATTTAAGCCAGGAAAGCTCTCTGTTTTCGAGATATTCCATAATTATCTCCAATCTTGTAGGTGGAAAAGTGGGTGAATGAGCCGAACCAGCCGCCGCAGAACGGCGACAATACATACATATATAATTATTATATAACTTTTCCTGCTAAATGTCAAGGAGTTTGCGAGAAAATACGTTAGCCCAAGCTGAGCCAGCTTGACCGCTTCTCACGTTGACGCTTGCTTACGCTCGCTTAC
>CAMOEP010000183.1 GCA_946612185.1 uncultured Ruminococcus sp. | reverse complement strand
TCTCGCCGCCGTACTTCTCGATCATCTTGCACAGTGCAGCGGTAAATCCGGCATTATAGTCAGTTGCTACCTCGTTGTTGATGTAGTTATTTCTGTCGTCCTCATAGGCGCCTGCCTCAGTCGGGCCGCCTACCAGTGCGCCGTAGAGAGTGTGACGGTTGTCAACAGGCTCGTAAACATCGTTCTTCCATGAGCCATGAGCGGTACGGTGGTGAGCATTGTGAGCGGAGTTCTCGCCGTAGCCTACAACGTAGCTCTGCTTCAGGGGATTATCGCCCAGAACGTAGTCAACCTGCTGCTTTGCGAATGCCTCATATGCAGCGATATTGCTCTCGCCCTTGAGGACTGTATCGCAGGCTACTGAGGTTATGAAAGCGGAAGTCTCAGCATATCTTGCGCAGCCCCAGCTATGGATAAACAGCAGCTTGCCGTCAACCTTCTTTGCATCGTTTACAACGTAGTCAACGTGCTTCTTTACACGGGCGATATATGTGGGATCCTGGGTATTGATAGCGTACAGCAGCATACCACCCTGCATAACGTCGTCCCAGCACTGCTCCCAGGTGTATTTCAGTTCATCTGAACCCAGCTCAGTGTCAAGGTGAGGGATATAGCTCTTGGCAGCATCAAGGTACTTGCTGTCCTTTGTGGCGATATACAGCCAGTTAGCAGCGTAGAAAAGTTCGTCATAGAAATGGCTTGAACGGTAGAATCCGGCAGCATCGCTGTTATTGTAAACGTCCATGCCGGGATTTGTAGAAGCGATCTTGAAAAGGTTCTCAGCGTGGCTCAGGTAGCTTTTCAGCTTAGTGTCATCGACTCTGCCTTTCAGGGCAACTGAACCGGCAGCCAGTGCAGCAGCCATATCGCCCACAACGTTGGAAATACCCTCAGAGCCTACAAGTATCTCACGGGCTTTATCATAGGAAGTACCGCTGTCAGCCATGCCGTATTCCAGCAGTTCAACAGGGCCCCACCAGGTATGGTCAATAGTACCGTTACCTACCTGATATACGACCTCGTCCCCTCTGTCGCACTCAGCCAGGTAGTCCATAACGAACTCAAGGTTATTGACGTAGTTGGTCATCTCGCCGCACTTCTCGATACCCTCAGGGTACTGATACAGACCCCATGCAAGCATTGAAGCGGAGTAAGCCATAGGCAGATTGAACTTAACATGGTCACCGGCATCATACCAGCCGCCTGTTACCTCGTCGGTAACGGTAGAATCTGATCTCCACTCTACTCTGTTCCACTCAGGCAGCGGGCCTGCCTGCTGGCACTCATAGAAATAGAGTGACTTCTGGAGCGCTTCGGCGTAGTTGTAGTCAGAAGCAGCGGCGCTTACCGGCAGCACGTTCAGTGAAGCTGCGAGCATTGCAGCGGATACAGTGCCGGCGAAAAGTTTTTTAAACATGATTAACTCTCCTCTCATTTAGGGCGTGTTGACACTAAGCCTAACACGCGTCTTTTTGGCTGATTTTGCCCCGTTCGTCGTTAAAAATCCTTGCCGGGCGACAGCCCGCCTGCGGATTTTTGCCTTGAACGGAACAAATATCATCTCAAAAATCCGCATATTATTTTAGTGTCAACACGCCCTAATAAGGTCACTTACAGCGACCATTTCTCAAGTTTTCCCAGAGTAAATTTTACCACATTTTTCTCCTTTCGTCAATAGTTTTTCCGCAAATAAGCAAGAATTGGGAGGGATATTTTTTTATTATGGGGTCATAATATGACCGAGGTGATGACTATGGAAAAGAAAAAGTTTCCCATGACTGAACCGGAGGAGGACATTATCTTCGACTGCCCGGCAGCCTCCAGCGGCGATATGACCGGGCTTATCCCCTCCGGAAACGGCGGTGACTACTCCGGGATATACCCATATATTGCGGAATGTAAGGCAACACCGCACAGAGATTGTGGTGCAGATGCGTAGTCAGATTTTACGGCAGATTGTGCATAAATTTCGCAGGCATACTGACGTATGTCAAGAAATTTGTGTGCAAGATGCCGGAAAATATGCAAGCAGATGTGCCGCAAAGCCGTCAGGCGGTCTTTGTGCGGTGTTGCCGTAAGGATACGGCAAAGAAAAAATAACGCTTGTTATGCGGCTCACTATCCGGACATATCATTCACCGGAGAATGAGCCGCACACTTCTTCGTCTTGTAGGAATTCAACAATTATTATGTGCGTTTATTGTGATTATTTACAAAGTTGGTTTATCCCCTTTACTTTTTTAATTAAACTATGCTATAATAATTTCGGTTAATCCGAAATTAATAAATCTGTTAAGGGTGATTCTATGAAGAACGGTGTCAAAATGCTCGATATCGCTCAGAAACTCGGCGTAAGTGTAGTTACTGTGTCAAATGCTCTTGCCGGCAGGGACGGCGTAAGCGATAAAATGCGCAGGAAAATATGTGAGACTGCTGAGGAACTGGGCTACAAACCCTCAAATACCAAAAATGGCAGACAAAAACAGTCCCCTCCAAGAGAAAGCCGGAACGTGGGTATTCTTACCTCTGAATGTTTTGTAGGCGCAAGAGGTACTTTCTACTGGGAACTTACTGCCCTGATATCCAATAAACTCTCGGCTATGAACGTGCTGACGGTATACGAATGTATCACCCGTGACAACGAAAATGCCGGTATCCTCCCTACGATGATAACTGACAAAAAAGTTGACGGTATAATCGTTATCGGTCAGATAGGACGTACATACATCGAAAGCCTCAGCCATATCTCCATGCCCCTTGTTTTCGTGGATTTCTACGACAACAGGTACAATATCGACTCGGTAAACTCCGACTCATTCCACGGCGGTTATATCCTCACTGACTACCTTGTGGAAAAGGGTCACAGGGATATCGGCTTCTTCGGTACTGTCAACGCTACAAGCAGTATCAACGACCGCTTCCTGGGGTATATCAAGTGCCTTATGGAAAATAATCTTGAATACCACAAGGAATGGACTATCGGTGACCGCTTCGAGAGAAGTCTCCTGAATCAGCACATCGAATTTCCTAAAAATATGCCAACTGCATTTGTATGTAATAGTGATGAGACTGCTTTCAGGGTCATCTCTGCGCTGAAATCAAAGGGAGTTCGTGTGCCGGAGGATATCTCCGTTGTGGGCTACGATAATTATACCGTGTCAAGCATATGTATCCCCACTATAACTACAGTTGAAGTTGACCTGGATAAAATGGCGGCTTCATCAGTTGACATAATGATGAAAAAATTCGTTGACCCTTCCTACAGCGCCGGAAGATGTATAATAAGCGGAAAACTTATCGAGAAAAACAGCGTACTTGACATAAGCGGAAGCTATGGGGAATAACAATGTTAGCTAAAAATTTTTACGGTCATCTTACCACTGTCCTGAAACACCGGCATATGGTCATGCGTCACTGCTTCAAAGCCGGTATCTTCTGGCAGGGACTTCTCCACGACCTTTCAAAGTTCTCGCCTGCGGAATTCATTCCCGGCGTACTCTATTTCCAGGGTAATCGCAGCCCCAATGAACAGGAACGTGAGGAGATAGGCTACTCTAAAGCCTGGATGCACCATAAGGGACGCAATAAACACCATTTCGAGTACTGGACTGACTACAGCATGAAGACCAAGCGCATGGAACCTGTGCGTATGCCGGATAAGTACCTCTTTGAAATGTTCTGCGACCGTGTAGCTGCTTCCAAGATATACAATAAGGAAAAGTATACCGATAAGTGCCCTCTGGAGTACTTCCTATGGGCAAAGCCTAACAGGATAATTGAAAGAACTACCCGTGAACGCCTTGAATTCCTACTGCGTATGCTGGCTGAAAAGGGGGAGGACTATACCTTCGCTTTCATACGCACACTTGTGCGCAGGAATAAGCGATAGTAAAGGAGAAAGAAGGATGAAAAGATTTGCCGCACTAACTGCTGCACTTATCATGTTTACCGGGTGCAGTCAGACTATCGAGAATACTACCGACAGCCAGCCTGAGGAGACTACTTCATCTGCTGCCGAAACTACCAGCGAAGACGGAACTGACGCAGTTCAGCCCGTCACCAAGGAAACTCCTCCTTACGCTGAAAGTAAACTGCGTACAATGTCATTGAGGCAGAAAGTCTGTCAGATGTTCATTGTCACCCCGGAGGAACTTACAGGCTATGAGGGTATGACCTATGTGGACGATACCCTGCTCGGCTGCTGCCAGATATACCCGGTAGGCGGCTTTATCCTTTTTAATCAGAATATTATGGACGGCGCTCAGCTTGCCACTTTTACCGGTGACTTGCAGTATGTCTCCAGGAATAACGGCATCGGCGCTTTCATATCCGCCGACGAGGAGGGCGGCTCAGTTACAAGAATACAGAGCGCACTGTGGACTGAGGCTGTTAATGATATGTCATTCTACGGCGCTAATAACGACGCTGCCGGTGCTGAATACGCCGGAGGAGTACTTGGAAGTACCCTGCGTGACTACGGCTTCAACCTGGATTTTGCCCCTGTTGCGGACGTTAACCTTAACTCCGGCAACGAACTCGGCTCACGGATATTCAGCAGCGACCCGGCTGTAGTATCCCAGATGTCTGCCGCAGTTATCAAGGGTCTGCACAGTCAGAATGTCTGCGCTACCCTGAAGCATTTCCCCGGTCTCGGTGCAGGAAGCGGCAATACCCACGAGGGAAGCGTTAAGATAGACCGTACCCTCGACCAGCTCCGTGCCTGCGAATTCACCGCATTCCAGGGCGGTATCGAAGCTGATGCGGACTTTGTTATGGTAGGTCACCAGATAACCTCTGCCTCCGGAGATGACCTTCCCGGCGACCTTTCAAAGGTGGTAGTCACCGACTGGCTGAGAAATGAACTGAATTTCCAGGGGATAATCATTTCCGACTCACATAGCATGGGTGCGATAACAAGCAGCTTTACTCCGGCTGATGCGGCAGTCAAGGCGATAGAAGCCGGCGTTGATATCATACTTATGCCCTCGGACATCGCCTCCGCCGTGAACGGTATCGAAGGCGCAGTCCTCTCTGGCAGTCTCAGCGAGGAACGTATCAACGAAAGCGTCCTGCGTATCCTCTCAAAGAAGTACGAAATGGGACTCATCTGAGCTGCACCCTTTTGCAGGGCAACAGCATTTACTTTCTGTGAAACATTTTCCGCCATACAAGAAAACTGCCGTCAGCCGTGGAAATGTGGACGGCAAAGAGACTGCCGGGAAAGAAGGAGACATAAATTTTCAACCTATGGATTTTAGGAAAACAATGCCGGTAAAAATCGGCAAAGGTGAGGGAAAAAAGGGTTCAGGAAGGGAGAGTCCAGAGGGGGAAACCTAAGGGGAAAAAGGG
>CAMOEP010000182.1 GCA_946612185.1 uncultured Ruminococcus sp. | reverse complement strand
AAAAATCGGCATTTCCTCCCCCTTTTTCCCCTTAGGTTTCCCCCTTTGAAACCCCCTTCCTGAACCCCTTTTTTCCCCTCTTTTGCCGATTTTTACCGGCACTATTTTCCTAAAATCCATAGGTCGAAAATTTATGTCCCCTTCTTTCCCGGCAGTCTCTTTGCCGTCCACATTTCTACGGCAGCCGGCAGTTTTCCTGTATCACGGAAAGTAAATGCTGCTGCCCTGATACGCCTTATATTCTTCGTTGACACCAATGCCGTGCGATGATATAATAATTGTAACACTATTTTAAGGAGAAACCACATGGACGAACTGTTGATACAGAAAATTAATGCTGCGGCTGAGGAAATACTCACAATGACAAGGAACAGCATCTTCCTGGAACTGCGGTTTCTTGAAAACGCTGTCTGCCGCATGACCGCCCTCCCCGGCGGACGGAGTTTAGGCTGCGACGGCAGAAATATATGGTACGACCCGGAATGGATAGTGCGAACTTTCAAAAGCGACCCGGACAATATCACTGCCTGCTACCTGCACACTATCCTCCATGCGCTGTTCTGTCACCCGTTTGTTGGCAGTGAAGTTGACCGGATAACCTGGGGCATCGCCTGTGATATCGCTGCTGAAATGCAGCTAAGACAGTTGCCGCTAAGAAAACCTTTGCCGCCGCTTTCAGAAGAAGCGGAGAAGATAACAGGTAAGATCAGCGAGGAACTGCACCTGCAAACCGCAGAGAAGATATTCGCCCATATCCGCCGCCAGAAACTTTCTCCGCCGGAATTGCTGCGGCTTTCGGCAATGTTTACCCGTGACGACCATACCTGCTGGTATCCGCCGGATAAGGATATTTACGGCGATGATCCCGGCTCGGACTCCCCTGCCATGCCCGGAGGAAAGGGCAATGATACGGATACCGCCGCTGAATCCGACTCCGACCACCGCACGCCCACGGATATCAGCCTGCTGACCGATGTACAGGTGAAACTCCGTGACGCTTGGCAGGACACCGCCAGAAGCGCCCGGACAGAACTGGAAACCTTCATCAGCAGCCGTGGCGACGTTCCCGGCAGCCTGGTGAAAGCCCTCGAAGCTGTTACCCGTGAGCAGTATGATTATGCCGATTTTCTGCGTAAATTCTCGGTATACGGCGAGGTCATGCGCATTGATACGGATTCCTTCGACTACTCCTTCTACTGCTACGGTCTGCGGGAATACGGCGATGTGGCACTTATCGAACCGCTGGAGTACAAGGACGAAAAGCGTATCCGTGAATTCGTGATAGCGGTGGACACTTCCGGTTCGGTTGACGGCGAACTTATCCAGGGATTCCTACGCAAGACCTGGAATATACTCAGCAGCGGCAGCAGCTTTTTCAGTCGGGTGAACGTGCATATTATCCAGTGCGATTCAAAGGTGCAGCAGGATACCGTGATAACTTCCACTGAGGAACTGGACGCAATGCTCGAAAACCTGGAACTCCACGGCTTCGGCGGAACTGATTTCCGACCAGTGTTTGAGTATGTTGATACACTCATAGAACAGGGTACATTCACTGACCTGCGTGGGCTTATCTACTTCACCGACGGCTGGGGAAATTTCCCCGAAAAACAGCCGGTATACCGGACAGCTTTCGCCTTTCTGGAAAATGATGACAATAACTATGATGTGCCGGTCTGGGCAATAAAACTAATATTACCCAAGGAGGAGTTTGACAGTTGACAAACTTAATTTCCGGGTATATAATAAGGGTATATTGTATAAAGGAGAAATTGTATGAATAAAAGAATTATTGCCTGCATAGCGGCGGCTGCCGTATTATGCAGTGTGATGCCGGCTGCACCGGTTTTTGTAAGCGGGCAGTTTACTGCCGATGCCGCTGAGAAGAATATTTCTGATGTTGTAAATATCCCCCAAGTCGGTGAGGTTTATGAAGTTTCCGTGAGCAACACCACCGAGACACCTCAGTGGTTCAGCGACGACAAGTCCATTGCAGAGGTAATACCTACCAGCGATCGTTCTGCACATATAATCGCCGTTGGTGTGGGTACTACCTACGTTTACGCAGTACTCAGCAACCAGACTATCACCTTCGAGGTAAATGTCCTGGCTGGCGAGGATAATACACCTGTAAGCAAGGTTATCGGTGACATTACTTTGAATAATGCCCAGAACGTTGTACAGGCAAAACTCAGCAATATCACCAACGATATGGCTGAATGGTCATCTACTGACAAAAGTGTAGCTACAGTTGATGCTGACGGCATTATCACCGCCCAGGGCAAGGGAAAGTGCGAGATAAGGGCAGTTTACAAGAACTATATCTACATAATCAATATCACTTCCGAGTACGAAAAAACTCAGTCCGGCGAAACTGAGGAGGAGTACAAGGATTCGTTCATCGGCAGCAACATCACCCTGACCAATACAAACAGTGCATACAAGATAAACGTCACTGTTCCGGAGGGAACTGTGATAGAGTGGTCATCTACTGACGAGAGTGTGGCTAAAGTCTCTGACGACGGCACGGTTTCCGCAGTCGGTGAGGGAACTTGCCGTATCTATGCGGTTATCGGCAAGACACGCTATTATACCGACGTTACATCAACTTACACCGGCATTTCCACCGGCGACACCGTTGACCTGGGAAGCATCGAACTGAATGACGAGGCAAAGTCCAGAAAAGTGGAACTGAAAGGCGTTCCTGAGGGTGCTGAGATAGTCTGGTCAAGCGCTGACGAGAGTATCGCTTCAGTTGACCAGGAGGGAATAGTTACCGCAGTTTCAAGCGGAAAAACCGTGGTTACTGCGCTTATAAACAGCATTAAGTACACCATTACCGTAAACGTAAGTATCTCGGAACGTCCATCACTGGGAAGTGATACGGAAATAAAGGGTATCGGCAATACTATGGAACTGAGTGCGACCGGTTTCAGTGAGACTCCTGAGTGGATATCCATGAACAAGGACGTTGCAACAGTTGACGAAAATGGCGTTGTTACCGCTGTCGGTTACGGCGAGGCTGTTATCGTGGCAAATTCCAGCACTTATTCCGCTAAAATAACCATTAAGGTCGTTCCCGGATATCTGCCTGGTGATGCGGATATTGACGGTAAGGTTTCTGTTACTGATATCGTTACAGTTTTGCAGTACAGCGCTAATAAGGAAAAGTACCCCCTCACCGAACAGGGCTTTGAAAACGCAGAAGTTAACGGCGACGGCGATGTTAATGCTAACGATGCTTTCTATATCCAGCAGTATGATGCGCATCTCATCGAAGCTCTGCCTGTAATACCTAAAATATGAAAAAGCGATACAAAATACCGCTGATAATACTGGCAGTCTCGCTCCTCCTGACTGCCGCAGGACGTTTGTTCCCGGCATTTGCGGACTTCTATGCGGAAAACGTTTTTCCGTACATATCAACGCCCTTCGCCTTCCTTAGCGGACTGCTGCCAGTCTCACTGGGCGAGATAATAATAGTCGCAGGAATTATACTGGTAATTATCGGTATTCCGGTGATGATAATTATGCTCATCGTCAGGCGAAAACTCTGGCGGCAGATACTTGGCACGGCTATGACTGCCATTCTCTGGGCGCTTACTTACATCATGGCAACGGAAACGCTCAACTGCTTCACTCTCTACGGCTGTACACGTTTCTCGGAGCGCTACTACGATGTTACTGCTATGCATACCGATGCACAGCTTGTCCAGCTTTACCGTGACCTTGTGATGCAGGCGAATGAACTGGCGGAGGTAGTTCCCCGTGACAGCGAGGACAGGTTTGAACTTTCCGGCGACCCTATGGACGCTTGCAGAGAGGCTATGCACAATATTTCCGGGGACTATCCCCAGCTTAAAGGCTACTACCCCGACGCTAAACCGGTCATATTCTCATTCTTTATGAGCCAGTCAAATCTGCTGGGAATGTATATCCCCTTCTCAATGGAAGCTACCTATAACAACGATATGGTGCGCACTAACCTGCCTTCCACCATTTGCCATGAGTACTCCCACCTGAAAGGGTATATGCAGGAGGACGAGGCTAACTTCATTTCCTTTATCGCAACTATGTCCAGCGATGATGCACAGGTTCGCTACAGCGGCGTTCTCGACGCACTGGGTTATGTCCATAATCAGGTGGTCAGCAGCGAAATCTACAGCGCCGTCGAAGTCACTGACCTTATCAGTGACAAGGTTCGACGTGACTGGTTCAGATTCCTGCCGGATAACTACTGGGAGGAAAACGAGGATAAGGAAATACTCCCCACTGATACCGTAAGTTCAGTTTCAACAGAGGTTTCTGACGCAAGTATGAAGATAAACGGCGTTGAGGACGGCATTAAAAGCTATTCTCGCATGGTGGATCTGATGCTTGATTATTACTACAATGATAAATAAGGAGATAATTATGGAAAATGCTAAAATAACTTCACTCTACGACCTCAGTCACACTATGGCTGCCGACTATCTGAAAGGCTTTACTTACCCCTGGGAGGCACTCAAGGGCATAAGTGACATGATAATCACCCTCGGCAAGACTCTCAGCCCCGATGAATACGACAGCCCTGCGGAGAATGTCTGGATACACAAGACAGCTAAGGTTTTCCCCAGTGCTTATATCGGCGCTCCCTGCATTATCGGCGCTGAAACTGAAGTACGCCACTGTGCTTTCATCAGAGGAAGCGCTCTGGTGGGAAGCAACTGTGTGGTAGGAAATTCCGCTGAGCTGAAGAATGTTATTATATTTGACAATGTTCAGACTCCCCACTATAACTACGTCGGAGACAGTATCCTCGGCTATAAATCACATATGGGCGCTGGCTCTATCACCTCAAATGTCAAGTCCGATAAGACGAATGTGATCATCAAGTCCGGCGATGAGCAGATAGTTACCGGTATCAAGAAGATAGGCGCTATGCTGGGCGACTATGTTGAGGTCGGCTGCAACAGCGTCCTGAATCCCGGTACTGTTATCGGCAGAAATTCCAATATCTACCCAACAAGCTGCGTCCGTGGTGTTGTGCCTGAAAATAGTATCTGGAAAAATAACGGCGAAATCATAGCTAAACGCTGATTGCTCCACTCCCGAACTGCTAAAACTATCCCCCTGATCTGGCATATCTGCGGTATATCCACCGGCAGAGCGAATAAATGCCATTTCAGGGGGACTTCCTTAGTCCATAAATAAGCCATTTAACTTAAATTAAACTTTAGTTATCCGAAATAAACTAAATAAAATATCAAGGCAACAGCATTTACTTTTTGGGAATTATTTAAGTCGCCCGTTTCTTTTATTAAATTTGTCTGTTTTACGGACGTTCCGCCAAAGGGGGACACCCAAGTGGAAAAA
>CAMOEP010000181.1 GCA_946612185.1 uncultured Ruminococcus sp. | reverse complement strand
GACAAGAAGATAGTTATCCTGGTAGCTACTTCCGGCGATACCGGAAAGGCTGCTCTGGAAGGCTTCAAGGACGTTGAGGGCACTTCTATACTGGTATTCTACCCTGAGGACGGCGTAAGCCCCATGCAGAAGCGCCAGATGAAGACTCAGGAAGGCTCAAACGTGGGAGTATGTGCTATCAAGGGCAATTTTGACGACTGCCAGAACGGTGTTAAGGCTATTTTCACTGACAGCGACGTTAAGGCTTCTCTGGAGGCAAACGGCAAGATGTTCTCATCTGCTAACTCAATAAACTGGGGCAGACTCGTTCCCCAGATCGTTTACTACATCTCTGCTTACGCTGAGCTTCTCAGAGACGGCGAGATCAAGGCAGGCGAGAAGATCAATATCGTAGTTCCTACCGGCAACTTCGGTAATATCCTTGCTGCTTACTATGCAAAGCACATGGGTATTCCCGTAAATAAGCTTATCTGCGCTTCAAATATAAACAACGTTCTCACCGATTTCATCAATACCGGTGTTTACGACAGAAACAGAAAGTTCTTCGCAACTGTTTCTCCTTCAATGGATATCCTCATCTCCAGCAACCTTGAGCGTCTGCTTTACCTGATGACAGGCAGAGATGATGCAGTTATCCGTGACTGGTTCGGAAAGCTTTCCTCCGAGGGCAAGTACGAGGTAACAGATGATGTCAAGGCTAAGCTTTCCGAGGAATTCTGGGGCGGCTTCTGCGACGACGAGGAGACTAAGGCTACTATCCACAGCATCTATGAGAAGTACTCCTACACCTGCGATACTCACACAGCAGTTGCAGTAAAGGTATACAACGACTACAAGGCACAGACTGGCGATACTACAAAGACTGTTATCGCTTCTACAGCTTCTCCCTACAAGTTCAGCGCAGCCGTTCTGGAAGCTGTTTCCGGCGGCAAGAGCGACCTGGACGAGTACGCTATGATCGACAAGCTGGCTGAGCTTTCAAAGATGCCCGTTCCCGCAGCACTTGCTGACCTGAAAACAAAGCCTGAGCGTTTCAGCGACGTTATCGAGAAGGCTGACCAGAAGGATTACGTCCTCAAAACTTTAGGGTTATGATAAAATGAGCCTGTTCGTTATCGGAGATCTGCACCTTAGCTTCTGCGACCCCTCAAAGACCATGAGCGTCTTTCCGGGGTGGGAGAACTATCAGGAGCGAATCGAAAAGAACTGGCTTGATGCCATAACGCAGGAGGACACAGTGGTACTGGCAGGCGATATCACCTGGGGTATGAGTATGGAACAGGCTTTGCCGGATTTCCAGTTCATCAATGCCCTGCCCGGAAAGAAAATTATCCTCAAGGGCAACCATGACTACTGGTGGACGACCCTGCGCAAGATGACAGACTTCTTCACACAAAACGGACTTGATACTATAAGTATACTCCACAACAACCACTTCCCCTACGAAGGCTGCGGTATCTGCGGCACAAGGGGCTGGGTGAATATGCCCGGAGAGGTTCAGGAGGAAAAAGTCCTGCGCAGAGAGGTACAGCGTTTGGAAACTTCCATAAAGTCCGCAGCCGATGCAGGGCTTGAACCAATAGTTTTCATGCACTATCCGCCTATCTTCGCTTCAAATTTCAACTACGACATTCTCGAAGTGCTTTACCGCTACAAGATCAAGGACTGCTACTATGGACATATCCACGGCAGGTCAGCCCATGCACTTTGCGTGACTAATACATATGACGACATTAATTTCCACCTTATTGCCGGCGATTATATACAATTTATTCCAGAAAAAGTCCTGTAATTTATGCAATATGTAGAAGTCAGAAAATATTGTAGAAATTATCTTCAGAATGTGGTATAATATTCCAAGTATGTAGTACGTTCCTCCATTAATGCGTTTATGGCGGGGGAAGGTATGTACCGGGTCTGGCAGGTATATCCTGCGTAAAGACTTAATATATTAATGGAGGAAAATCATGAGTTTAAAATCTTCAACTAAAACAGACGTAAACACAACCGAACTGCTTCTGACAATCGACGGCGCAGCTTTTGCTGAGGCTTGCGAGAAGGAGTTCCAGCGCCAGAAGAAGAATATCCAGATCAAGGGCTTCAGAAAGGGTAAGGCTCCCAGAGGTCTTATCGAGAAGGAGTTCGGTGAGGGCGTTTTCTATGAGGGCGCTATCAATGCACTGCTCGGACCTGAGCTTGACGCTGCTGTAAGAGAGACTGGTCTTGACCTGGTTGACACTCCCAGCGTTGAGGTTCTCTCCGTTGATAAGGAAAACGGCGTAGAGATCAAGGCTGTATGCGTTACAAAGCCTGAGATCGAGATCTCTGACTATAAGGGCATCAAGGCTGCTAAGAAGGTTGCTGAGATCACTGACGAGGATATCGACAAGCAGATTGAGATCATCAGAAAGAAGAACGCAAGAATGGTTTCTATCGAGGACAGACCCGCTCAGATGGACGATGAAGTTATCATCGACTTCGAGGGCTTCTTCGGTGACGAGGCATTTGAAGGCGGCAAGGGCGAGGATCACCCCCTGCGTCTTGGCAGCGGTCAGTTTATCCCCGGTTTCGAGGATCAGATCGTAGGTCACAGCATCGGTGAGGAGTTCGACGTTAACGTTAAGTTCCCTGAGGACTACCAGATGGAGGACTACGCTGGCAAGGACGCTACTTTCAAGTGCAAGCTGAAGGCTATCAACTTCGAGGAACTCCCTGAGATCGACGACGACCTTATCAAGGACGCTACAGAGTTCGATTCAGTTGATGAGTACAAGGCTGACATCAGAACCAAGCTGGAAGAAGCTGCTGTTAAGCAGGCTGACGCTGCTTTCGAGAACGCTGTTATCGAGCAGCTTATCGCTAAGGTTGATTCTCCCATTCCTAACTGTATGTTCGAGCAGAGAATCGACGTTCTCATGAGAAACTTCGAGCAGCAGCTCCAGAGCCAGGGTATGAGCCTGAAGCTGTACTACCAGTACACTGGTATGAACGAGGACGCTTTCAGAGATACTTACCGTGACAGAGCTGTGGCTGAGGTAAAGCTGAGACTGGCTCTTGAGAAGATCGCTGAACTTGAGAACCTGGACGTTACTGAGGAAGAACTGAACAACAGCCTTGCAGAGATCGCTGCTGCTAACAACATCGACGTTGCAACAGTAAGAAGATTTATCCCTGTTGAGGACTACAAGACTGACCTGAAGGTTCAGAAGGCTATCGACCTGGTAAAGGAGAACGCTGTAGTTGACAACGCAGAAGCTCCCGCTGAGGACGCTGAGTAATCACTGAAATACATAGCTCCGCTGCATATTAGCGGCGGAGCTAATTATATTAAATATAAATACAAATGAAAGGACGATGGACTATGAGCTTTATACCATATGTTGTTGAACAGACAAGCAGAGGAGAGCGTTCATACGATATTTTTTCCAGACTGCTGAATGACAGGATAATCATGCTTTCCGACCAGGTAAACGATACTACTGCAAGCCTGGTAGTGGCTCAGCTTCTTTTCCTGGAGAGCCAGGATACCGAGAAGGACATTTCCCTGTATATCAACAGCCCCGGAGGTTCAATTACTGCGGGTATGGCAATATACGATACTATGCAGTACATCAAGTGCGATGTATCCACAATTTGTATAGGTATGGCGGCTTCAATGGGCGCATTCCTGCTGGCTGCCGGCGCCAAGGGCAAGCGTTTCGCACTTCCCAACAGCGAGATCATGATCCATCAGCCTCTTATCTCCGGCGGTCTGGGCGGTCAGTGTACCGATATCAAGATACACTCCGACCACCTGCTGAGAACACGTCAGAAGATGAATGAACTGCTGGCTCAGAATACAGGCAAGTCCATTGAACAGATCACCATTGATACAGAGCGTGATAACTTTATGTACGCTCAGGAGGCAATGGAGTACGGTCTTATTGATAAAGTGATCGAAAAGAGGTAATTTGTCCATGGCAGAATTCAAATCATGCAGTTTTTGCGGTAAGGGCGAGAACAGGGTACACAGTATGTTCTCCGCCGGAAGTGCTAATATTTGCGATGAATGTGTTTGCTACTGCTACGAGATGATCTTCGGCCCAGGTGTTGCCAAAGCTCACCGAAAGGCTGCAAAAGGTGACAAGGACAACAATTTCTCCTCAATGAAACTGCTGAAACCTGTTGAGATAAAGCAGTTCCTTGACGATTACGTTATCGGTCAGGACGATGCTAAGGTATCACTGGCTGTAGCGGTATACAACCACTACAAGCGCATCATGAGCCAGAACGAGAATGAGATACAGCAGTCCGACGGCGTTGAACTTCAAAAGAGTAACGTGCTGCTGCTTGGCCCTACCGGTGTGGGAAAGACTTTCCTTGCCCAGACACTTGCCAAGCTTCTGAACGTTCCTTTTGCTATTGCTGACGCTACCACTATCACTGAGGCTGGTTACGTTGGCGACGACGTTGAGAATGTGCTGCTCAGACTTATTCAGGCTGCTGATTTTGATATCAAAGCAGCAGAGCGTGGAATAATCTACATCGACGAGATCGACAAGATCGCAAGAAAGTCCGAGAACACATCTCTTACTCGTGACGTTAGCGGCGAGGGCGTTCAGCAGGCACTTCTGAAAATTATCGAGGGTACTGTATCAAACGTTCCTCCCCAGGGCGGAAGAAAGCACCCAAATCAGGAAACTATCCAGATAGATACAAAGAATATCCTGTTTATATGCGGCGGAGCATTCGACGGTCTGGAGCGCCAGATACAGAAGCGTATCGGCAAAGCTCCTATCGGCTTCGGCGGCGAGATAAAGTCCCACCAGGAGGAGCGCCACAATATCTTCAAGAAGGTCGTGCCAAAGGATCTTGTTAAATTCGGTATGGTGCCTGAGTTTGTGGGCAGACTTCCGGTAATAACCGTGCTGGAAGAACTGGACGAGAATTCTCTGGTAAGGATACTTACAGAGCCGAGAAATGCCCTTATCAAGCAGTATAAGAAGCTTTTCGAGTACGATGATATCGAACTTGAGATCGAGGACGATGCTCTTATCGAGATCGCTAAGAAGGCGATCGCCCAGAAAACAGGCGCAAGAGGACTTCGCTCTATCCTTGAGGGAATCCTGAAAAATACTATGTACGTTGTACCCTCTGACGGCAGTATCGCTAAGGTAACTGTCACCAAGGACAGCGTAGTTAACGGAACTCAGCCTATTCTCATGAACAGGCGCAATAAGATCGTCGAGCTTCCTGTGGAGGCTTCATAAGCCACGGCTTTCTGTTCAGGCTGACTTAGCGGAAACGGGTAGTTTTTTTGGGGGAAACCCTTTTGAAAAAGGGTTGTCCCCCAAACCCCCTTCCTAAAACTTCTAAATTAAAAAATTCCCCCTGATATGGC
>CAMOEP010000180.1 GCA_946612185.1 uncultured Ruminococcus sp. | reverse complement strand
CTTGATAGTGTAGTTACCGCTGTTAACAGCCGGACGAACGGGAGTAATGCTCCAAAGCTGGCAGGCGTAGTTATTGAAAGCATACTGGTTGATGTTTCCGCCGTTTTCCTTAGACCACTCGAATACATCCAGTGCGCCCTTATCGCCTGAGCATTTGGAAACGATGCCGTAGTAGCCGTTATACTCCTTCAGCTTGAAAAGCTGGTTAGCAGCGCCGGTATAGGTCTGGAGTTCCACATTCACACCGTCATTTGCTGTATTCTCTGCAACTGCGATGCACTTGGACTCATCGCCCAGGGAAACTATCCTGAAATAGTCCTTGTCTACCGCAACCAGTCTCCACTGCTGAGCCCAGGACTTGTTGAAGTCCCACTGCTGAACGTTAGTACCAGCGTCAAGCTTGCCTTCGGGTAGATCAAGGGACAGACCACTGTTCTGGTTCACGATATAGTATGTAAGACCGCTGAGGAATTTTGTTCCGCTGAGGGTCAGCGCCTTGCTCTGGTCATCGGAAATGGTATCGGGAGCCATTACCAGGTCAGCGTTTGCGTTTGTGTAATCAGCAGAACCTGCACGGGGAGTTCCGGAGTACTTGCTTGTCTTAGCGCCCCAGATAGTCTGGTTATTTGAGCCGACTGCGGTGAACGACATTACGTCAGTCCCCTTCTCGTTCTCGGCAGCGATGAAGTAACCGGTATAGCGCTGATTGCCGATAGTGACAGTTGCGGCAGCAGAGCCGGAAGCCTGCTCCCACTTACCTGTAACATCGCCGGAAATGGTGTGGTCAGCGTTCAGGGTTATCTTCTGATAATTGATAACATTCCCGTTTGTAGCATTGCCGTGGTTGATGTACTCATAGTCGCCCACGATATCGCTTTCCTCATAGCCAGCCTCAGCCAGGTGGTCGCCGCCGTACTCAAAAGGAGTAACTACCGGCCAGTCGTCCTCGTTGAAGAACATCTCATGAACTCTTACCTCGTGGAACTCGTTGCCGGTATTGAATCTTGCGTGGTAGAATAAGTACCACTTGCCGTCGTCGTCACGGAGAACGGAGTTATGACCGCAAGCCATGTAAGCTGTATCCAGTGAGGAGAACTTGTAGTTGCCCATGACTTTCAGACCAACACTGTCAAGGTTGGTGGTGGAAGCCAGAACAGCAGGGTTTCCGGCAGCGTCAACAAATGGGCCGAGGGGACTCTTTGAACGTGAAACACGCATATTGTATCCGCCTGTAGCCTGTAATCCGCCGTAGGTAGTCCAGAGGTAGTAGTAGCCGTTATCGGGGTTATACTCAATGAACGGGCCTTCGCCGGACTTACCGTAACCGCCTGCTATCTTAGTGCCGAAATAGCTGTCCACCATACGTCCGTCGGAAGTAGTACCGGTCTTGGGGTGAATACACTTACCGGTCTTAGGGTCAATCTCAAGGGAGAAGATACCGCCTGACCATGAGCCATAGGTCATATACATCCTGCCGTCAGTGCCGTAGTAAATGGTGGGATCAATAGCGTTGGGGAAAAGCTGGTTATTGTAGTTATTGCCGCTGAACCAGCTATTGTTCATAGTTACCTCCCCGGAGGAGATAAGTTCGTCCACGTTGGTGGAGGTGTATTTCTTGTTAACGTTCTTTGTAGCGCTTGTGACGTACTGGTCGTTCTTGGTGAAGCCGGAGTAGATAAGGGTATCACCGAAAGTATAAGTGCCGTCGATAGTCTTGGAATAGGCAAAGCAGATAACGGAGCGGATATAGGTGGACGATGCGCAGAAGTACATTACATACGCACCCTTAGTTCCGTCGGGACACTGGAAATCCGGGTTCCAGATAACGTCAGGCGCCCAGATAGCAAAACCGCCTGCACAGTCCTCCAGATCCTCACCGCACCATGCGAAAGCCTTTTTGAGGTTCTGGGAAAGGTTGCCGAACTCCACGTTATTTGGGGTAGTATAGCCATTTGTGAAGCGTGTCCAGTTCTGGAGGTCGTTTGTCTTGGCAGCTTCGATATGAGAGCCGAAAACGTAGTATGTGCTGCCGTTCTTGATGATAGAGGGGTCATGAACGGATACACGGGACTTGTTTGCGGCTGCATCAGCTATAAGCGCAGGTGAGAGGTCAACGTTTACGGCTGAAAAGAGCATTGCGCCTGAGAGCAGGAACGCAGCAGTCTTATTAAAAAAATTTACCTTCATAATAAACTCCTTCCGGGTAATCTTTTTTACTTTGTAACTTTATTATAACATATTCTCCTTTGAAAATCAATGATTTTTTTACTCATAACACTGATAATTTGCATCAATGCCACAAAAATGTCCCCGGCACAGAGGTGGTTGCCGGGGACAGTGAAATACATCATTCTTCTACAGGGAAGCTTGTTATAACCTTTGCATCATACTGCTGGATAAGGAATGCGTCATTTGTATTTATAACGTTGTTTCCGTCAACATCAGCATTGATAAGTCCCTTATCGCCAAGGGGATACTTCTCCTTGTTAGCTGAGTACTGAAGTATTGCAACGATATCGGAAACTGTTATCTCGCCGTTCTCGTCAGCATCGCCCCATAAAGGCTTAACAGCGGGAGCAGTAGTCTCTGTTGTTGTGGTAGTTTCCTCAGTGGTGGTCGTAGTAGTTGTTGTGGTGGTAGTTGTGGTGGTAGTTGTTGTTGTAGTGGTAGTCTCAGGTGCAGAAGCGTTGATGAATACGGTGTAGTTCACAACGTTGCCGGTCATGTTATTTGTTCCCAGGAGAACTTCCTCGCCCTGGTTGACAGTCATCTTGTAGAGGTCGAAAGTAACGTCGTTGCTGGTCTGGGTCTGTAAACCAGTCTTTGTGTAGCTGCCAAGCCACTGGGGAACGCTGCCGTTTGCCTCGACTCTTGTATCAAGTGCAACGTAAACGTCTATCTTCTCCTTAGCTGTGAATTTCAGCAGGTCAGCATTTGTATTCTTGGAGTTGCAGGCTGCCTTGAATCTCTCAGCACCCTTCAATTCATCAGGCATTGAGATATAGGTATAATCACGGTCGCCAAACACCACGCTTCCAACGTCGGAATCCTCGTCGATTATCCAGGAAGAAGCGTTTGCGTAGTCAAGTACCTTAACGTTTGTGATGTACTTGCCCTCCACAGGCTTGGGAGGAGTATTGTTCAGCAGGATATTGGGTCTTGCGGGAAGGGGTTCTTCGCTGCCCAGGTAGTAGCTGACATGAGGAGGCTGGTTGTAGGAGGACTGCTGGCAGCCGTTCTGCATTCTGTACTGCATATCGTGCATGAGTGTAGTCAGGCGCACGTCAGTCTCGGTATTTGTACACCATACTCTGATCTTGGTGTTGTCGTTGGTTCTCAGGAGGAGTTCCTCTCTCCAGTCACCGAACAGGTCTGCTGTCATACAGGGTACGGACTTTGTGGAGTTATTGGAGGAACAGCCGTCTGCTGTGAATATCACATCAGGGTTCTTTGTAAGGTTTGTGAGCTTGGTGATAGTGTTTCCGTCGAGTATCTCACGTTCAAGGTCGCCGTCCCAGTAGATGAAGAAGTTCATAGCAGGACGGATAGTGCTTATCTGCTGACCCTTTGCGTTGTACATAACGTTTGCAGGTCTTGCGCCCCACATTTCAGCGCCTCTGTTGCTGGCGTTAACGTTGTCAGCGGCACAGCGTCCGGTATCTTCTCCGGCATCGGTGTGGAAGATGATGCTGCCGTTTGAAGCGTCTACCAGTGAAACGCCGTAGGGTTTGTCCTCATGGCAGAGCCATACTTCAAGTCCCTTTCTGTCGGGGTCAAGGTCGCCCAGGTGCATAGCATCACCGTGCATCTGCTTGGTAGACCAGAGAAGCTGACCGTTATCGTCGATCATGGAAGCGCCCATACAGATCTCCTGCTTGCCGTCATCATCAACATCAGCCACCATAACGTTATGGTTTCCGCAGCCGTAGCCGGGGTGAGAGGTATTGAATCCTGTATCGTAAACCCAGCGCTTTACCAGCTTCTTGTCCCTTACGTCAACAGCGGAGAGGGTAAGTCTGGTGTAGTAGCCTCTGCCGTAAACTGCGGAGGGATGCTCGCCGTCAAGGTAAGCGATAGCGGAATTATAGCGCTCGCAGCGGTTGCCGTAGTTATCGCCCCAGGTCTTTTTGGCGTTAGCACTTGTAGCGTCGCCTCTGGGAACGGGGAAGTCTATGGTATCCAGTGCCGCACCGGTCATACCGTCGAAAAGTGTCATATACTCAGGGCCGTCGAGGACTGTACCGTTGGAGTTTCTGTAGTCCTTGCTGCCGTCACCGATAACTTTTCCTGTACCGTCCTTAGTGCCGTCAGCGGTCTTGGTGATGAGTTCAGCCTTGCCGTCGCAGTCGAAGTCAGCAACGCACATCTGAGTATAATGCTGACCTGCACGGATATTCACGCCCATGTCGATACGCCAGAGGTGCTGGCTTGTCAGGGTGTAGCAGTCGATATACACCTTATCAGTATAGCCGCCCTTAGAGTTATCCTGTGAGTTGTTAGGATCCCATTTTACGAAGATCTCATATACGCCGTCGCCGTCTACATCGCCTACGCAGCAGTCGTTGGGCGAATATATGCTTCCGGGACTTTTAAGATTGATGTCGAAGTAATTCGTACCGGAAGTGAAGTTACAGTCATCAGACGAAACAAGCTGACCGTTCTCGTACTTGTCAACACGGTATCTGGAATTCGCATTTCCCTGAGCGTCCCAGAAATTAGTAGCCTGACCAGCCTTGCTTGTGTAGATGAGAGTGCCGTCACGGAAAAGCTGAAACTCTGCGTCGTCCGCATCGTCAGCGTTATAGCGCCAGCTTACGAACATACCGTTGCCGCTCTTGATAGCATACACGCCACGGTCGAGGTACTCCATAATTGCCTTGCCGTTTCCGCCGACACCGTAAGCCGCATCAGCCGTAAATGCGCTTGTTATGCCTGAAACGACACCGGAGCAGACCGCCAGTGATGATATCGCTGACATAACTCTTGTGAATTTCCTGTTCATGATTATTCCCCCTGGATTTCTTTTTTCTTTGTGATTTGTTCACATATTAGTCACGGCTTGTATAACTTATATTCACATTATAACAACTTCTATCAGAAATTACTATATAATATGCATTCTTTTTGTGAACTTTTTTTGCCAGAGTCAGCCAGTAATATGTCAAATGCTATTGCAAATGACGAAAAAGTATGATATAATATGACATAAGAGGGATGTTTCAAGACACATTATATAATGGAGGACACAATGGCCAAACGTCTTTTGATCGGCGTGATCTGCGAAGAACCAGACTACGAACGTACCGGCGATGTGCTGGAAGGGGTCATATCCCAGGCTTTCAGAAGCGGCTGCGATGTGGCAGTAATTGCGCCGCTGTACCATATGCAGTACG
>CAMOEP010000179.1 GCA_946612185.1 uncultured Ruminococcus sp. | reverse complement strand
CCTCCCTTGATGATATGGAACTGGAAACTATCCTCTCCACCGGCTACGTCCGCCCCTTCCTTGAAAAGCCCGGATTCCGGCTGTTCAACGCCACCGGCACTACCGAGCGGCCGGACGTTCTCTGCTCCCGGCTTATTGAGGGGCGTGCGGCGCTTTTGATAGACGGTGTACCATTTGCCGTGATAGTGCCAAAGCTGTTCTGCGAGAGTTTCCAGACCCTCGACGACTACGCTTTCAAGCCGGTATACGCTGTTTTCCTGCGGTGGATAAAGTATATTGCTTTCATCATTGCGGTGCTTCTGCCGGCGTTTTATGTGGCTGTGGTGATGTATCACCCGGAACTCCTTAACAGTACCCTGCTTATGCTTCTGGTGGAGGCGGAACGTGAAGCGCCGCTTTCCATAGTTACGGAGTCGCTGCTGGTGCTTTTGATGTACGAGACTATCCGTGAAGCCGGGATACGCCTGCCGAAGTCCGTAGGCGGTGCAGTAAGCGTCATAAGCGGACTTATCATAGGCGATGCGGCGGTAAAGTCCGGGCTGGTGAGTACTCCCCTTCTGACCATGACGGCGCTGTCCGTACTGGGAGGACTGGTTCTCCCGGAACTTGATCCGCAAATAACTCTCCTGCGGCTGGCGTTCCTTATCTCAGGGGCGATACTTGGGCTTTTCGGTATAGGTCTGCTTGCCTGCGCCGTGCTTATCAACATCTGCTCCACGGAGACTTACGGTTTCCCATATACCGCCCCTCTGTCGCCGTTCAAGCCCTCCGGAATGGGTGATACTGCCGTCCGGATAGGTATGCGTCAGATGCAGTCCCGTGACTTTACAGTGGAGGAATACCATGAATAGGATATCATCGCCCCAGTTCGCCGCACTGCTGCTAATCAACGACTTTTTCGCCCTTATATGCCTTGCCGGTGAAATTTCGCTCATGACCATAGCCGGATTTATACTGGGTATTCTGGTTCAGGCGGTGATCTGCGCCGGTATAGTCCGCCTGGGAGGACTTGAGCAAAAGTGGCTCTGCGCTGTGCTTTGCGGATATATCATACTCTGGGGCGGTCAGATATTCTCCTTGCTCTGGAGTACCTCGGAGGTGATATATATTCCCTACGAAGCCAGCGGAACTGCCGGAAAACTCGCCATTGGCTCAGTCCTGGGAGCAATTAGTCTTTACTGCGCTTCCTGCGGCATCAAGGCGCTTTCACGCTCGGCAGTTATCGCAGCGGGAACTGGCGTGCTGAGTCTGGGGGTAATCATTTTCAGCGCCGTTACCAATGCACGCTGGGAGAACCTTATCGCCCCGGAAAGCCAGTCGCTCGGCTCACAGATAGTCCGGGGAATGACCCTCAGCGGAGGTCTGGGAAGTTTTGCGGCACTTCTGGAGAACGTGAACAGTCCTCCCCTCAGGACGGCTATGCGCTACTTCACCGCAAAAGCCTGCCTGACAGTAATAATGCTCCTGCCGACGCTTCTGCTGACCGGGGGAATTATGAGCATAACCGACTTTCCGGTAGTTATGGCGGCGCAGCTTTCTCAGCCGTTTTCGTCCCAGAGAATAGATTCCCTGTTCCTGCTGGCGTTCTCGGTATCGGGGGTATTCACTGCCGCTTTGCAGACCAATGCCGCCGCAGGACTTCTGAAAAAGGCGTTTCCCGGATTCCGTAAACTCAGGAATCTCGCCATAATCGCCGCAATGATAGTTACGGCAATGATTTTCGGCATCCGACCGTTCCCCTGGCAGCTTTCGGCAGTTATTCCGCTGCTGCCGGCTGCTGAGATAGCTGCCCGGAAATACACAGGAGAAAGAGTGAGGAGCAGAACATGAAGCTGAAAGTATTCCTGCTTATGATATGTACCCTGTGCCTGGTGACCGGCTGCGAAAGCAGCGGAAAAGTACACGATAAAGCCTATCTGCGTTCGGCAGTCATTGACGGCGACAGCTATACCCTGACGTTCTTTTCAGATGACCAGAAGCCCGTGAAAATTACCGCAGAGGGACTTTTGCAAGCTCGGAACGAAGCTGGGCTGACCCTGGGCAAGGAGGTTTTCACAGGTTACACAGAACTGGTCATACTTGAAAAGGCTGACAGCAGGGCGGTCATGGAGGCACTGCTGAAAGACTGGAAAGTTTCCCCAAACTGCATGACAGTCAGCGGTAAGGGTGACTTCTCCGGCGCTGACCCGGAAAAGCTGGAGGGGGAAATAAGGCTTGCCATAAAACAAGGGAAAGTACCGGAGTGCGATATAATAACCGTACTCAGCCAACTGCTTACAGAAAGAACAGCTTCTACCGCACACCTTACCCCGGAAGGCTGTAAATCCTCCGCAAAACTGAGATAAAAGCGTAACGCACACCAAACAAAAATGCCGCCGCCCAGTCAAATTTCCATAGAACTTAGTACCCATGAAAATAAGGTTGAGCGACGGCAAAAGTACCGTTTCTAAAAAAGTAAGCGAGTTCACGAGCGTCAACGTGATATGCGGTCGAGCTGGCTCAGCTCGTTATTTCTTTTTCCAGCGGATAAGGATAAAGGCTGCAACTGAGGTGATGCATACCGTCAGCGATATCGCAAACCAAGTGTATGGCATGGGCAGATCAACAGTATTAATACCATAAAACGCAAATATAATATTCGGTATCTCCATGAGAATTGTCACAATGGTCAAACGCCACATGACAATATTCAGATTGTTTGATATTACTGAGGAAAATCCGTCCATCATACTGGATAGGATTCCCGTATATATACTCGCCATCTCGATTGCCTGCTTCATCTCGATCAGAACGTCCTCAAGAAGATCCTGGTCTTCTTCGTACAGCTTGATAACTCTGCCTCGGAATATCTTCTCGATCGTGGCTTCGTTGGCTTTCAGTGACGTGGAAAAATATACCAGCGACTTCTCCAGAGCAAGAAGCTGCATGAGCAACTCATTCTTCATCGCATCATGAAGCTGCTGCTCGGCGGCTGATGATATCTTATCTATCTGCTTCAGGTAGTACAGAAACATTGCTGCAATCCGCAGAAGAAGCTGCAATACAAACCTTGTCTTGAACCCCGGACGCAGGTCACGGATTATTCCTCTTACTGCCTCGTCTATTATCTGTGCAGGCTGTAGGGAGATCGTGAAAACGTAGTCACGGTTAAGGATAATGCCTACAGGCATGGTGTAGAACAGTTTGGTATGGTCTTCGTCAGTGGACGCTACAGGTGTGTCTATGATTATTAGCGTCTGGTCGTCCTCACGCTCAATACGGGAGGACTCCTCCTCATCAAGCGAGGACTTTACGAAACCGCTGTCCAGTCCGAAGTCATCAATAAGCTCCTTGACTTCCTGTGGTGTGGGACTAATGACTGATACCCAACAGCCGCTTTTGGGCTGTTCGATCTGTGCAAGTCTGCCGTTTTCTGAAACATAGTATTCTATCATGGCATAGTCAGTTCGCAAAATACAACATTTTGCGAAACGCTCCTTTCATCGGATTTTACTCCGACAAAAGCTGAGATGCACAACTGTCTGACGGAGCAATGGAAAAAGTATTCACGTTCCCATAAGGGTCAGCGTTCATAATGCACCTCCTGAAAATCATTAATTAGAATACTGCAACACTTTAGTGTGATGCGGTTTGCCTTAATAATTATACCATAATTTCAGATTTAATGCAAGACCCAAGAAGCAAAAAAATGTCCGCCCATATGGACGGACAATATTTTATTCACTTGCGTGGGTACTATAGTAGTCGATAGTTGAAATTTCCAGATATTTGAACTTGTCGATCTCCTCAGTGGTCATATCATAGCCAAGATAGTACATTTGGAGCGGTTTGTAGTCTATATATTTCTCATTTAGCGAGAAATCTACTTCGGTTTCCGATGAAAGAATACTATAAGTTGAGTCAACAGCGTATTCCGGATATGGCAGATCCATTACCTCGATTACCCTGGACTTGCTTTCAATCTGCTCAACAATGTAATTATTGCGCAGAGTATCAATGAACTTGTTGCTTATGTTGATATATGAGAAGAACAGTGTGAAGCCGCCAATAAAACATATCGAAAGGTATTTTGCAAGTTCGCTCTTTTTCACCTTTAATGTCCGTACAACCTCTATAAACACCTCGCCAGCCGCCATACACCAGAATATGAATGTGGCATAGAAGCAGCGTGAAGTTACAGGGTTTACAACCAGAAACGGCGCTGTTACCATGATAGAACTGCTGATATATAATGTGAAACGGAGGAAACTGTCCTTTTCAAGTAAGCAGTAAGCGATGTATACAGCCGAAATGATGTACAGGAATGTAAATGCTGTCTCGATCGCCCTGATGCGGTAGTTCATGTTCAGTATTGCAAGATCCATTTCGTTGATGATGAGGAACGAATACATCGCATAAAGTATCACACACACAAGGCAGTATTTCGCATACTTATGCTTTCCTGTATTCTTCACAGAACCAAATTTACGAAAGAAAAGAATGGTCAGGCACAGTGCTATGCACACATGAACCAGGTAAAATGGCTTTGCAAAATACCGAATGACTTCAGAATACAAGGACTGAATTATCTCTGAAAAGCCAAATTCAACATATCGGCTTCCAATTTCGTCCTTTTTTTCACCGATGATAGAGGAGTAGTTCTTGTTCAGCATCATCACCACCAGACCAGCCGCAGTTCCAACAAGATAGCCAATGTGGACAAAGTGAACCTTCTTGCAGCGTATCCAGTAGTACACTATTATGAACACTCCAAAGACACCATTGTATATAGTCACATTTTCCAGACAAAATGCACTCATGAAGCCAAGAACCATTGTTAATATGCCGATAAGCTGGGATTGCTTGCGATTTTCGCCGTAAAGCAGGGGTTTGCAGAGATAGAGGAATATAAACGTGAGGACGATCGACAAGACGTAGTTTGTGATACCTGATATCCAGTTTGTTGTCAGGTATGCAATCGGTTTCGGCAGAGCAAAATTAGCCGCCGCTGAAAAAAATACCGCCCAGAACGTATCTACGCCCTTTCGCCGCAGCATAAGTGTCATAAGAATAAATATTCCCGAAAGCAAAAGCGTTCCGCATACTGCACGGAGAAGAAAACTGTGAGTGATAGCATAGGTCAGCAAATTTGTAACGTATCTGCCGTTAATGTCCTGCCCGCCAAAAAGTTCAGCCGGTGAGTCAAGCCTTGCCCACCACAGATCGTCACCGCCAAAAACCAGGCAGGTACTCTGTACCGCCGAAAATAAAACATAAAGTACGCTGACGATAAATGCAGGCATATTGTTTTTGATCCTGTTCTTCATATAACACCTCCGGATAACAAAAAAGCCTATCCATTTAGGATAGGCTTTACAATGCCGGCACTGAATTACTTTCCCGGGCCGTCGCCAGCCAAGTATCATCATCGTG